>NZ_JBMPPD010000016.1:0-85932 GCF_049339825.1 Undibacterium sp. RuRC25W
CGTTTAACGGCCAGTTCTTTAAACTCGGTCGTGTAAGCTTTTTTTGGTATCCTGTTCATCATTTGTCTTTCCAAAGTTACGTTTATTTTACGTCACCTTTGGGGAACTAAATTTCGGGGGAAGCTCACTCTGACCATCATCAGAGATGGCAATGCAGAACATCCCTATCTGATTGCGGAGCTTGCGATTGATAACATGCAAGCATTCAACATTACCACGCGCATCAAAGACTATTGGTACGACACGCACCATGTTTCGGCTTGTACAATATGGGCAGGCGATTAGTCACTATCAACACAACTCAATCTGAGCAAAGCAAAAAAGCCCGCAATGACGCGGGCTTCCGGGGTTTTTCTGCCAATCAATGCCTGGCATTGCCAGACATCAAATCATTCCCACTCAATTGTCGCAGGCGGCTTCCCTGAAATATCGTACACCACACGATTAATGCCACGGACTTCATTAATGATGCGGTTGGAGACCTTGCCCAGCAATTCATGCGGCAAATGTGCCCAGTGTGCCGTCATAAAATCTTGCGTTTGAACCGCACGCAATGCCACAACGTAGTCATAAGTACGGCCATCACCCATGACGCCCACCGATTTCACCGGCAGGAAAACAGCGAATGCCTGACTTGTTGCGTCGTACCAGCTAACTGGCTTTTCGGCTTTACTATCAACGAAGTTATTGCGCAACTCTTCGATAAAGATCGCATCTGCCTTACGCAGCAGGTCAGCAAATTCTTTTTTCACTTCACCAAGAATGCGCACACCCAGACCAGGACCTGGGAATGGATGACGATACACCATACCGTGCGGCAGGCCCAAGGCTACGCCCAGTTTGCGCACTTCATCTTTAAACAATTCACGCAAAGGCTCTAACAATTTCAAATTCAAGGTATCTGGCAAACCGCCGACGTTGTGGTGACTTTTGATAGTGTGCGAACCTTTTTTACCTTTACCAGCGCTTTCGATCACATCTGGGTAGATCGTGCCTTGCGCCAGCCATTTTGCATTACGCAACTTAGCTGATTCCGCTTGGAACACTTCAACAAATTCGCGGCCGATAATTTTACGTTTCGCCTCTGGATCAGTCACACCAGTGAGATGTCCCATAAATTGTGCCGTTGCATCGACATGAATCACTTTCACGCCCAGATTTTTACTGAACATCTCCATGACCATTTTGCCTTCATCGAGACGCAGCAGACCATGGTCAACGAACACGCAAGTTAATTGATCACCGATGGCACGGTGAATCAGCGCAGCTGCAACGCTACTATCAACACCCCCGGATAAGCCCAGAATCACTTCATCTGTACCGACTTGAGCACGGATCGACGCTACCGCCTCAGCGATATAGTCCGGCATATTCCAGTCAGATTTGCAGCCGCAGATTTCATGGACAAAGCGACCGATAATTGCCTCACCCTGCACTGTGTGCGTCACTTCAGGATGGAACTGCACTGCATAAAAACGACGCTCTTCATCAGCCATCGCAGCAATAGGACAGTTGTCTGTCGACGCCATTAATTTAAAACCAGTAGGCATCTCATTGACTTTATCACCATGACTCATCCAGACTTTGAGCATGCCATGGCCTTCTGGGGTCACAAAATCGTTGATGCCATTCAATAGCGCAGTGTGGCTACGGGCACGCACTTCTGCATAACCGAATTCACGCACCAGACCGTTTTCAACCTTACCGCCGAGTTGTTCAGCCATTGTCTGCATACCATAGCAAATACCCAGAACAGGCACACCTGCCTCGAACACAGCCATTGGTGCACGTGGCGTATCACCCTCGGTCACACTACTTGGACCGCCAGAGAGAATGATGCCGGCAGCGCCATATTCACGAATGAATTCATCACTCACATCGTAAGGATGAACTTCGGAGAATACACCCGCATCACGAACACGACGAGCGATCAATTGCGTGACTTGAGAACCAAAGTCAAGGATAAGAATTTTAGAATGCATAGTTCAAATTATCAGGTCAGGTTGCCCGGGCATAGCCTGTACAACAGTATTGTTTCCCGCACTCCTCGCAGATAGCAGGGCTTTTTCAGCTAAGCTGATTAACATTTCAGGATCCGCATCAGGATACGTATCCGTAGAGACAACACCAGCACAAATTGAGATTGTCATCTCTGTGTCTTGAATTACTTCAGGATGCGTCTTAATCGCCAGTCGGACGCGCTCCGCAACAGCTTTTACTACTAAATGTGAGGCGCCAGGCAACACAATCAGCAACTGGTCGCTTCCAAATCGCCCCAGGGCATCAAAAGGACGAATGCACGACCTCACCCTACTCACAGTCCGAATCAACAACTGATCACTGACGGCAGCGCCATGCGCCGCACGCACCTCGTCAATCTGATCCGCATAAACAAATAAGAGGGAAAGCGGTTTTTGCGCTTTTGCACAACGCTCCATTTCAATCCGTAACGAACGTGCAATCGCGACTTTATTCCAGGTCCCCAACAGTGGGTCAATCATAGACTCACGCTTGAGATTTCTGTTTTGCTTGACCAGCTCAATCTGATTTTGATAGATGACCCCGAGCGCCAACTCGCGTTCAATAATGGTGGCAAAATCAGTCAGCAATAAATGTTCACTGTCCGAAAAGGTCTTCGGTTGATAATCGATTAAACGGATGCAAGCGACCAGCTTTGAATCTTGTCCATAGACTGGATAAGAAACATAGAAGCGGATATAAGGATCGCCAGCAACAAAGCGATGCCCCGACAGTGCCTGAGGTTCAACCAAATCAGGGATAACGACAAACTCTTCAGACAGAGGTAGGCTATCAGAAAAACCAGCCTCCATTTCAGTGATAGAGCGTCCGCTGCCACCAGAACGTCCACTAACATGTCCAAACGTGACAAAACAATTTGCTACCGAGAATAACTGCACGCCTAATCGCTCAAAACGACTTATTTTTACCTCAAACTTCTCGGTCAACAGCTGTTCAAAACCAGCGTTGACCAATAAGGTTTTGGTAGCACTAAATCCCTCCAAACTTTCGGACATGCAGCACTCCCGGTAAAGCTAGCAAATGTTAGTCGGCACGGTAATTTGGCGCCTCTTTTGTAATCTGCACATCATGTACGTGAGATTCACGCATGCCGGCAGAAGTAATCTCGACAAATTCTGCTTTCGTGTGCAAGTCATCAATCGACGCACAACCACAGTAACCCATAGAGGAACGAACACCACCAACCAATTGATAAAGAATAGCAAGAACGCTGCCTTTATAAGGTACGCGACCTTCAATACCTTCTGGCACCAGTTTGTCCGCATTATTAGCAGCATCTTGGAAATAACGATCAGCAGAACCATCCGCCATCGCGCCCAAACTACCCATGCCGCGATAAGATTTGTAGCTGCGCCCTTGGAACAGGATAACTTCACCAGGCGCTTCTTCAGTACCGGCAAACATACTACCCATCATGACCGTTGAGGCACCCGCCGCCAGTGCTTTTGAGACGTCGCCAGAGAAGCGAACACCACCATCAGCGATACAAGGAACACCAGTACCCTTGAGCGCGTTCGCAACATTCGCGATCGCAGAGATTTGCGGGACACCGACGCCAGCAACGATACGGGTGGTACAAATAGAACCAGGACCGATACCGACCTTTACGGCATCAGCACCATGCTCTACCAAAGCCAATGCAGCCGCGGCTGTAGCAATATTGCCACCGATCACCTGAATATGCGGATAATTGTCTTTTACCCAGCGAACGCGGTCGAGCACGCCTTTTGAGTGGCCGTGCGCAGTATCAACAACGATCACATCAACGCCTGCTTTTGACAACAAATCAACGCGCTCTTCATTATCAGCTCCAACACCAACTGCTGCACCAACGCGCAATTTACCCTGCGAGTCTTTCGATGCAAACGGATGCTCTGTTGACTTTTGAATATCTTTAACAGTAATCAGACCACGCAATTCAAAGGCGGAATTGACGACCAGCACGCGCTCTAAACGATGCTTATTCATTAAGCGTTTCGCTTCGGACAAATCGGCTGATTCATCGACATAAACTAGCTTTTCACGCGGCGTCATTTTAGCGCGCGCTTCTGCGTCTAACTCTTCTTCAAAACGCAAATCGCGGTTGGTGATAATACCAACAACCACATTACCTTCAACAACCGGAAAGCCGCTAATTCCGTATTGCTGGGACAAGGCGATCACTTCACGAATCTTCATGCTTGGCGGGATAGTAATTGGATCACGCAACACACCAGATTCAAAACGCTTGACCTTCGCCACTTCGCGAGCTTGCTCTTTGGCAGTCATGTTTTTGTGAATAATACCGATACCACCTTCCTGAGCCATCGCAATTGCGAGACGAGCTTCAGTCACAGTGTCCATCGCAGCCGAAATCAACGGGATATTCAAATGAATATTACGTGTCAATTTTGTGGCGAGCGAAGTGTCTTTCGGGAGGATGTCCGAGTAAGCCGGAACGAGGAGCACATCATCGAATGTGAGTGCTTTTTGAAGTAAACGCATAGCATTTCCTATAGGCGCAAAAGCAAATTATACAGAAAACTTGCGAACTCGTCTCGCTACGTGTAAAACTCTTGCATATTTTTATTATTCCTCATGAGAACTCCATGCTTAAGCCACGCTCTATCTTCGCTTTTATTCTGATCGCCACGGCCTGCGCAGCCGCGTCTGCTCAATATGCATGGGTGGACGAAAAAGGTGTTAAACAGTTCTCAGACACACCGCCACCTAAATCAGTGCCTAAAAACCACATCCTTAAAAGCAAAGGCACACAAGAGACCAGCAATGACATCAACACAACTGACAACGCGAACAAAACGATAGATGTTCCAGCACCAAAGCAAAACACCGTCGAGAGCCGCAATGAAGACTACAACAAACGTAGAGCTGAGCAAGCCGAAAAAGATAAAAAAGCCGCCGACGCTCAGCAAGCAGCAAATGAAAAAAATAAAAACTGCGAACGCCTAAAGTCTTACCTCAAAACACTGGAGTCAGGCATCCGCATCTCAAACACAGATAGCAATGGCGCACGTGCCTACCTGACGGATGAACAGCGAACAAAAGAGCTGGCAGATGCAAAAAAGGCAAGTGGCACCTGTCAGTAATTATCTATTTACGCTCAGGATTTCTGCTTTTTTGCTCGACGACGGCGCGCCTCCATCGGATCGGCAAGCAAAGGGTGATAGATTTCGATTCTGTCTTGCGGATGCAGCCGAGCGTCCAAGGGTTTCAATTTACCAAATACGCCCACTTTCTGCGTCCGCAAATCAATATCTGGTAAACGCTTTAGGATGCCGCTGGATTGAATCGCCTCTTGCAAGGTGCTATCGGGAGCAACATTGACACTCAGGGATACCAATCCAGAGCCCCCCTGACAACAAACTTGTACCATCATGTCCGCACTATTGCGCATAAATTGCCTCCGCCCTTGCACAAAATGCATCGACGAAGCTATTAGCAATTTTACTAAAGACAGGGCCAATTAATGTTTCAAGTAATTTACTTGAAAATTCATAATTCAGATCAAACTCTATCTTGCAAGCGTCGGCACGCAATTCGGTAAACTTCCAACGACCACTTAATTGCTTAAAAGGGCCTTCAACCAGATTCATCTCCATTGAATGGGGTGCTTGGTTAATATTTTTTGTTGTAAAACTCTGCTTAATACCGTGATAATTAATCGATAATGTCGCAATTAAATCAGCGTCAGTGCGCTCAATGAGTCTCACATCACCGCACCACGGCAAGAAATCCGGGTAATTTTCAACACGCTCTACCAACGCGAACATTTGCGCTGCGCTATAACCTATAAAAACTGTTTTATGTACGACTGCCATCCAGGGTAACCATTTGGTAGAATCACAAGTTCGCATTTTAACCGAGTCATCACCGTATCGAAATCATCAATCAAGAAATTGATACGGCAAAGTAACCTATTTTCATCCTAATGAGCATCGCTGATAACAAAAAAGCATTTCACGACTATTTCATCGAAGAACAATTCGAGGCCGGTGTCGTCCTCCAAGGATGGGAAGTCAAAGCCATCCGGGCAGGTCGGCTACAACTCAAAGAAGCCTATGTCATCGTCCGTGACGGTGAAATTTTCCTGTTTGGTGCCCACATAGGGGCACTGCCAACTGCGTCAACACACATCCACCCTGACTCCGTTCGCACCAGAAAATTATTATTACACGCCGCAGAGATCAATAAACTGATTGGTAAAGTTGAACGTTCAGGCTACACAATGGTGCCACTGAACATGCACTTTGTTAAAGGAAGGATTAAATGTCAGATTGGTCTTGCAAAAGGTAAAAAACAACATGACAAGCGCGATACTGAAAAAGAACGGGACTGGCAACGCGAGCAGCAGAAGATCATGAAGCAGCATCGCCGCTGATGAATGCTAATCAAATAAAAGTAGCCCCCTCTTATCGAAGCTCACGGCAGTCTTTATATGCCACCACTACATTAGCAGTTTATGTGAGCAGAAACGGCAAGCAGCCTACTTATTAGTACGATGCAACTCTTGTTCGACATCATGAATTTGCTGTCTGAGCGCCTTTCGTTCATCAGGACTGAGCTTCGATTTTCCATTGGCACCCTGGCTTTTACCTACTGGGCCATCCAAGGGCGCTGAAATGGGCGCCGCGGAAGACTCTTTCTCACTGCGATTAGCGCCTACGAGTCCACTACCTCTTGCGCCGCCCACATTTTGAGGGTGTTTCGATGCATTTTTAACAATCTCACTTACTTCAGGCGCCCGCTGACCTGCGGTCGCTAAGCCCGAACTCGACAATATCAATAATACAATCAACAATCTGGATTCAACTAATTTCATTGGATTATCAATTTGTTCAAAACCCGACAATAAGGAACTGACATTCCACTAGGGACGCGGACAACCAGCAAAAATGCACGACCTCTGCGCGCAACACAGAAACATCAAAATATGTTGCCTAAGTCAATAAAATCGTACCAGAAGCAATAATTCCTAATGTCAACAATAGTCAATCTCCAAAATACGTTGCCAAATCGCAACTAACATCAATTAACTAGATGAACCCAATAGGAAAACCGAGATGCGAGTTTAATCGTCCACTCTTACACTCATCTTTCACGAATTGAAATAGATGTAACAGTTTGTAAGTGCAATCAGTAACTAGTTTCCAAGCATTGACGATGCCAGTAAGATATTCCTATGAACACAATTCAAACAAACGCAGACACCACTGCCACGGCCGTCAATAATTCACCAAAGGCAAAAATTTTAGTTGTCGATGACGATTTAAGATTACGCGAATTATTACGTCGATATCTGACAGAACAAGGTTTTCAGGTCGTCGGGGCCGAAAACGCTCAGACCATGAATAAGTTATGGATGCGAGAGCGTTACGACATGCTCGTGTTAGACCTAATGCTTCCTGGTGAAGATGGCCTGACGATTTGCAGGCGCCTCCGTGGTGCTGGCGACCGCACACCCATCATCATGCTCACCGCCAAAGGGGAGGAAGTTGATCGCATCATCGGCCTTGAAATGGGCGCTGATGACTATTTACCTAAACCATTTAACCCCCGAGAACTCGTTGCCCGGATAAATGCAGTATTACGCCGAAAGGCGCCCGATGAAATCCCAGGGGCACCATCTGAAGGCCCGCAAAGTTTCTCATTTGGGGTGTTCACGCTAGATCTTAGTAACCGTACACTGAAGAAAAACAATGAAATGGTCGGCCTGACCACTGGTGAATTTTCTGTTCTCAAGGTGTTTGCACGTCATGCCCGCCAGCCTTTATCCCGCGAAAAACTCATGGAACTCGCACGTGGGCGTGAGTATGAAGTATTTGACCGCAGTCTTGACGTTCAGATTTCTCGCTTGAGAAAACTCATCGAACCCGATCCCTCCAATCCTCTTTACATTCAGACCGTGTGGGGACTAGGTTACGTGTTTATTCCAGACGGTCAAAAAGCATAACTACGTCTAACCCGATGCAAATGCGGTCCTATCTCAATAGTCTCGAATGGCTACGAAGCGGTCTGTTTTGGCGTACTTTTTTTATGCTGGCGATATTGGTGCTCGCCAGCATGGCCGTCTGGTTTATTAGTTTCCGGACACTAGAGCGCCATCCCCGCGCACAACAACTCACCGCACAAATTTCCTCGATCGCGAAAATTACGCGCGCTGCCTTAACTCATGCGGCAATAGAACGACGTAAAGAGTTATTACTGGACTTAGCCAATAATGAAGGCGTAAGAATTTACCTTTTAAACGACAGCGACAAAACCGAAGCACCAGACCCAAACGCATTTTTCACAGAACTCAATGAGCTACTGAAAATCAAGATGGGTAAAGAGACGCGTTTCGCAAAGTCCGTCAATGGTGTTGATGGATTCTGGATTAGCTTTGATATCGAAGGAGATCTATATTGGCTCCGCTTTGACAAAGACCGGCTCGAGCCACCAATCACCTTGCCAATTTTTAGCTGGTCAACATCAACACTGATCATTGCGTTACTTGGCGCAGCAGTGATTTCAAAACTAATTAACGGCCCTCTTTCGCGCCTGAGTAACGCTGCTCGGCTTCTTGCCCAAGGAAAACAACCTCAGCCATTACCAGAACTTGGGCCAAAAGAGATCCGCGAAACCAATGCCAGCTTTAATAGG
The DNA here is from genome assembly GCF_049339825.1 of Undibacterium sp. RuRC25W. Taxonomy (NCBI): domain Bacteria; kingdom Pseudomonadati; phylum Pseudomonadota; class Betaproteobacteria; order Burkholderiales; family Oxalobacteraceae; genus Undibacterium; species Undibacterium sp. RuRC25W. The sequence continues at coordinate 8,680 of NZ_JBMPPD010000016.1, forward strand.
ATGGTAGAGGATCTGGCTAGAATCGAAACAGATCGCAATGTCATTCTTGCGGGGATTTCACACGATCTTCGTACGCCCTTGGCGCGAATGCAACTCGAAGTTGAAATGGCGTCACTAGATGAACAAGCTAGGATCGGGATGCAGTCAGACCTGACACAAATGGATGCCATCATCAGTCAATTTCTCGACTACGCAAAACCTATCGACAGCCTGCGATTTGAAAAAATCAATATCAGCGAACTCCTGCAACAGGTTATTCAAGAGTACTCACGGGTCAATTACCTTCACATCCGCTCAGTAATAACGCCAGGGCAAATAATTTCTGGCAACAGCACAGAATTGCGCCGCGTCTTTAGTAATTTGATCGAAAATGCTTGCCGGTACGGCAAAAATCCAGATCAGCTCAACACCGTGATTGAAATTCAGTGCAGTCTTAAAAACAAAGGAAGAAAACAAGGTATTCTGGTCAGCTTCCGTGACCATGGCTCTGGGGTACAAAGTGACGATCTAACGCGACTCCTCAAGCCGTTCACCCGAGCCGATGCGTCGCGGAGCCAGGCCAACGGCTCTGGGTTAGGACTAGCAATCGTTGATCGTATTGTGCGTCGACACCGTGGCCGTATGCGAATTTATAACCATGACTACCAGGGTTTTGTTGCTGTGATGATTTTTCCGGAAATCAAATTTAAGTAACAGGCAATTTCATAACATAAGTGTGTGCATTGAACCACCTTATGCCAACAAAAATCACAACACAACATCGATCGAAGTTAAGTTGGTAACGAAGAGTGGGTAACACATCAACAATGCGTCAATAATGATTGACTAGGCCGTCGACGAAGTTTCACCCTATCACGTCCCAAAACAAAATCCCGCTACGGAACTTCTTAGCGGGATTTGAGCAACGTTTTTTGACACGTTAGTTGATCTTTGATCCGACCAATGCAATCTGAGCATCGGGCTTTGCTTGTCCTTCAACATCGGTATTTTCAACAAATTTTTGCTGCAAAGATGCTTGCACTGATTTGACATCCGCGGTTTGTTTTGACTGAGTCAGACGAGTTGCGGGAGTTGTCGATATTGTCGAAGTTGCGTTGAGCGGCATCGCTAATTCATAGGTTAAACGCATATTTGCATTCACCTTTTGTGGCGCAACAACTTGAACAGCTACATCATTTTTAGGAACGTTCATCGCATAAGCCGATGCAATCGGCAAATAACTACCAAATTCCACCACACCGACACCACCAACAATACCAGCGCATAGTAACAATCCAGCTAACACAGAGGGACGGATGCGAACACGTAAGCGTTCAGGGAGTTGAGGTGTAACCTTCTCAGCCATTGCGTCGACCAGATCAACTGCCACAGGTGCGCTCAATAGAATTTCTTGCGCCTGTTGGCGCCATTCCTGCACGTATTGTTGCTTTTGGCGGACCTTGCAAATTAAATCGTGCGCCAATTCCTCAGCCTGAGCGCACTCTGTTTCCAGACGCAAACGCGCTTGCTCCGCCTCCTTTTGCATAGCGAGCTCTTGCTCAGAGATGGCTTTTTGCAATGCGATGACACTAGGAAAATGCTGCTCTTCACGTAAGCGTTTTGTTTGCGCAAGTTGCTCTTGCAAAGTTCTTTGCTGCAATTCATCTGCCGTTAATTTTAGCGCCTGCTCCTCTGCTTGTCTCAAGGCGACTTGAGCAGCTGCGTGCTCTTCACGACGCTTCAATAATAAATCTGCAAACGCCGCCTCCGCTTCCTCTTGTTTAGCAAGGTCAGCCAACAATGCCTGCTCTTCTTTCATACGCAAAGCAAGTTCATCGGCCAATTTTTGTTCCTTAGCAATCCGTTGCTCTGCCAAGGTGAGCAACGCCTGTTCTTGCGCAAGCCTTTCATTCAGTGCTGTATTGGCTAACGCAGTTTGCTCAAGTTGCATTTTTGACGCAAGAAATAATGATTGCTCTAACTGCAGTTTTTCTTTCTCTGCTGCATTAGCCTGAACAGCTTCGTTCGCACGTCGCTTGCTTTGCTGGGCCAATTCCTGCTCAATTTGCAACCGTTCCTCAGCGGATTTAATCAGCAATTTCTCAGCGTCCATTTTGTCGTTGATCAACGTCAAAGCAAGTTGCTTCAATTCTACCGCCTCTTCTTCGCGTTGTTTTTGCTCAGCAATGGCCGCAATCTCCAACTGAACCAACTCTGCATTGCGTACCTCGGCTTGCTGCAATAACAGCAATTCATTCGCGCGGCTTTGCGCTAACTCTGCTGCCTCTACTTCGATTGCCACTCTTAAAAGCGCTAACTCTGTTGCTTCTTTTTCAGCAATTAATTTGGCTTGCATTGCGACATTAGCATCCTGCTCTGCCTGAGCGCGGATTTCAGACCGCGCCAGATACTCAACTTCAGCTCGCTGACGATCCTCGGCTTCGCTCACTGCAGCTTGCTCTACAACTAGCTTCTGCTGCGTTGCACTAAGCGTTTCCAGCGCTGCGGCGGCGCGACGATTTTCCAATGCAACCAAAAATTCAGTTTCACGCAATTGCTCTTCCATTGCTTCCGCGGCGATACGTTGAGCTTGTGCGTGCTCTTGCGCTTTCGCTAAAATTAACTGCTCCGCAGCCAACTGTTCTTGCGCTGCTACGCTCGCTAAATAAGCTTGTTCGCTGCGCTCGGCACTGACTTTTGCCAATTCCTGCTCGGCAGCTAGGCGCTGCTGAACCGCGTATTGCGCCTGCATCTCGGACTGCAATTTTGCATCCAACTCGATACTTAGTTGTTGCTCAATAGAAAAACGTTCCTGCTCTGCACGACTGGAGGCCAGCAATAACGATGTTTTCTCCTCTAATGCAGCCGCAGCTTGCCGTTTTACCAGTGCTTCTTCGTTTGCTTTAGCCAACCACCGTTTTTCTGCAGCATTTAACTCTTCGACAGCATTTTTGGCAGCCTCATCACTTTTTTGGCGAGCATGAACTAATGCAACGTGCTCTTGTTCAACGGTGAAGCGGGCCTGCGCCGCTATTGCTGCATTTTTTTCGGCTTCCTCTTTCTCCGAAAGCATGACAATCAACGCTTGCTCGGCACCATTGCGTTCTTGTTGCGCTGCGACCAATTGTTGCTCATGTTGAAGCCGCTGGGTAACCAACTCTGACATCAATTTCTTTGCGTCAGCATGCGCGGCGAGTTCTTGGTATAACGCTGTTTGCGCTGCCAGAGTGGCTTGTGCCGCAAGACGGGCAACACGCTCAGCGTAAGCATTGGCCTCGGCATATTGTTTTGCTTCCGTCTCAGTGAGCAGACGGCTATTGACTTCTTGTGCAATGGACTGTTCAGCACAAAGTTTTTGTTTAGTAACTTCAAGCAATTCAGCATCAGCAGACGTGCGTTGCAATACGGCCTGCTCCAACTCGGAGATACGACGATTCTTTTCTATTACTAGCTGGTGGGCCTTATGCTGACTTGCAGCATAAGCCTGCGCCTGTTCCTGCAGTGCTTTTTCAGCTTTTAATTTCGCAGTGGCCAGCGCACTCGCTTCTTCCTCTGCGCGTGCTCGGGCTACCGCAATCATGGCCTGTGCCTGCCCGGCCTGCGCAGAGGCCAATGCAGCAGCATGAGCTAATTTTTCTGCTTCGAGTTTCTCTGCCGCTGCTTGCGCTTCTTTTCTTGCTGCTTCGGTTTTTTCTTCTTCCAATCGAGCTTGCAATATTAACGCTGATGCAGCTTGCTGCTGGGACTGCGCTTTCTCTTGCTCAAGACGGGAAATCTGTGCTGCCGCTTTCACACGTGCAGCGGCAGCCTCAGCCGCCAATTGTTCTGCCTCAGCTTTTGAAGCAGTCTCTTTTGTGAGTTTCTTCTCTTCCGCCAGTTTCAATTCAGTTGCATTGCGCAGACTCCGCTCGGTTTCCAACAATGCTAAATGCTGATTGCGTTGCGCCTCTTCCGCCTTGGCCTTTGCCTGTAGTTCAGCCGTCAGTTGTTTTTCTGCTTCGAGTTTTTGACGAATAGAATGCAACGCTGTTTGTTCGGACTCGGCACGCAACTTTAAGGTTTTACCCAGTTCCTCAGCTTCCAAGACTTTTGCCTGCGCCACACTAACCGCTTGCTTTTGCAATGCAGCATGCTCTTGCATTTTTTGCAATCTTACTTGTTCGGTCTGAATCATCGCAAGGCGTGTTTGTCGGGTTTCCGCTTCTTGCTGTTGTCGTGCTTGCAAAATCGCTGTGTGTTCGCGATCAGCATGCGCCCTAGCGATCACCTCTTCAGCCGTTGCCTGTTCGGCCTCGAGCTTCTCCTGTGCAGCGCTGACAGCCTGTTTTTCAGCTTCATTACGAACTTGCTCTGCACGGGTCAACTCTACTGCCTGACGACTTTTTAACTCTGCCAACGCAGCCGCTTTACGCTGAATTTCTTTTTGAACTTCAGCCTGTTCCAGGGCTTGTTTTTCAGCTTGTACTGCCAATTCTAGGGCAATTCTTTGCTCGCGCTCAGCCTGCTCTTTGGCTTGCGCCATCGACTTCATTTCTTCTTCAATACGTTTTTTGTTCTCAGCTTCTAACTGAGCAGCCTGCTCGATGGCAAGTTTTTCTTCTGCGGTTTTGAGCATTTGTTGAACGGCTTCTGCACGACGACGCTCAACATCTAGTTTTTCATCGAGCAGCCCCATTGCCTTCGCCTCATCCTGAGCAGACTGCTGTTGAACACGTAACAATTCGGTGACGTCACGGCTTTTTTTCACCGTTGCTTCTGCCATGCGCTGTTGTAACTCAGCTTGCTCGATAGCCTGTTCCAACGCAATTTTTTCAGCTGTATATTCCGTTTCTTGCGCAATTCGCGCAGCGCGTTCTGCTGCTTCTTGCATACGCATCAACGCTGCATGAGCTTGATCCGTTTTTGCGCGCGCATCGGCCTCCTCTGCTTTCTGGCGCTCAGCCTGCAATTTTTCTTCTAATGCAGCAACTGCTTTTTGTTCTGCTTCAGCGCGTTTTTGCTCGACCAAGATTAATTCTTGCGCGCGTTTTGCTTTCAGTTCGGAAGCGATATTTGCGCGTTTTAACAGTTCTGCCTGAAATGCACTATCGCTTAGCGCCTGCTGTTCTGCATCTGCCTGCTGGCGTGCCGCGTCTACTGCAACGCGTTCTATATCGATTCTTTCTGTGGCAAGCTTTACTGCTCGCTGCTCTTCTTGTACACGCTGACGCGCGATCTCAGTTGCTTCCTGATCGGCAATGCGGCGCTGGCGAGCCTCTTCTGTGGCCTCTGCTTCAGCTTGCATTCTTGTTCTTGCCTGAGCATCCGCCTGCTGCTCGCTTTCGATCCGGCTCATTGCAGATGATTGCAACTCCCGTTCAGCTCGAATCCGAGATTCGGTAACTTGGCGGATTTTATCTTCGGCCTCGCGTCTTGCCTGGGCGGTGGCAGCAGCGGTTAATTCGGCTTGTTCTCGACGGGTCGCAGCAAGATGTAATTCGTGTTCCGCTTGCATCCGGAGTTGAATCGCCTCCGCAGCACGGCGCTCTGACTCTAGCCTTGCCTGTGCTATGGCATCATGCTCCTGCTCAATTGCGACCCGCGCCAATGCGTCTTCGCGGGCGCGAGCTTCCAAAGGTGCCCGGTTCAGTACGAATTCCAACGCCATTGCATCCGCTTGCTCTCGTTCCTTGCTAACTTGTAACGACTCTGTGCGAGCTTTCATCAATGCTTCAGATGTTTCACGGGCCTCACGATCGCGCCGCTCACGTTCGCGGGCAAGTTCAGCGATCCGCGCATCTGCACGTGCTCGCTCCACGGCTTGCTGACGCGCATCTTCAGATGCTGCAACACGTTCTACCGCCCAATTACGGGCAACTTCTGTTTCCTTACTGAGCGTTACCGCCGCCGCCTTTGCCTTAGCTGCGATTTCTTGCTCAGCCTTAAACTGTAGTTCGGCACGTGCTTTCGCTTCTTGCTCTAATTGTTGCCGCTGTTGAGCCTGAACACGCGCGCGACTCTCCATTTCCGCGCGTTCTTGCAATTCTCGTGATGCTTGTTCGTTTGCTGCTATTCTGGCAATACTTGCAGTTTGCGATTGTTTTTCTGCGATCAGTCTTGCACGACTGCTTTCGACAGCTTCTTGTTCGAGTTGCAGGTTTCGTTGTGCCAATTCGGCAGTTTCCGCTTCAACCTCAGCGCGGGATTCGGCCAAAACCCGTGCATGTGTTTCAGCTTTCAGACGGGATTCAGCGGCGACCGTAGCGCGGGCTTCAGCCTCAACGCGGGCAATGGCTTCACGGATACCTTTAACGTCGATACGTGAATTTGATTCGAGCCCATCAGGCGAAGATAAAAAATCTTCTTTCTGATCGGCGTGACGATCGAGGGAGAACCCTCCCAAAGAAAATTTGTTTAGCAGTGTCTGATTGCTGTCCATACTTCACTCCTGATTTGGTAGCCGCTCCCGTGACAGCCGGCCTAGCCGCCCCGGAACTTCTTACCCTGAATTATCAATCAGCAATAAACAAACAATGCCGCAAGCAAAGCAAGAAAAACCCTTCTATTCGTGATTATTCAAATTCAAAGCACACCATAAGTTGTCTGACAGTCGTAAAATAGCGGTCAATTTTAAATAAGCGGGAGAATTATCTTGAATGAATTAGTGACTGAAATTAAGCATCCGTTGGTACAGCACAAACTATCATTGATGCGCAGCAAAGATACGCCTACAGACAACTTCCGTCGCTTGCTGCGCGAAATCAGCCAAATGCTGGCGTATGAAGTGACCCGCGATCTTCCTATAGAGTTTACAAAGATCGAAACACCAATTCAGACTATCGATGCACCGACGATCAGTGGCAAAAAGCTTTGTGTAATCTCAGTCTTGCGCGCTGGCAACGGTATTCTGGATGGAATGCTGGATTTACTCCCAAATGCACGTGTTGGTCATATCGGCTTATACCGTGATCCAGCAACATTGGAGCCTGTAGAATATTATTACAAGGTACCGGAAGATATCGCGGAACGCTTGGTCATTGTTGTCGATCCAATGCTTGCAACGGGTAACTCTGCTGCTGCTGCAATTGCACGCCTTAAATTAGGTGGAGCCACTAGTATCAAGTTTGTCTGCCTGTTAGCGGCGCCAGAGGGAATCAAAGTAATGCAGAAGGCGCATCCGGACGTGCCTATCATCACTGCTTCGATTGACCAATGTTTAAACGAACACGGTTATATCGTCCCTGGTCTGGGCGACGCTGGTGATCGTTTGTTTGGCACTAAATAAATCGCCAAACTGGCTTTGTAGACAAACCGATTCGAAATTCATAAAAAAACCCGACGGACATTCGTTCGTCGGGTTTTTTATTCTCTCAGTGTAGATATCTATACTTATTTACGGTAAGAATACGACCTTAAGTTTTTGGCAAAGTAACGCCGTGCTGCCCTTGATACTTACCACCACGGTCCTTATACGATGTCTCGCATACCTCTTCGCTTTCAAAAAACACCACCTGCGCACAACCTTCACCAGCGTAAATCTTGGCTGGCAATGGTGTCGTGTTCGAAAATTCGAGCGTCACATAACCTTCCCATTCAGGCTCAAACGGTGTAACGTTGACGATAATACCGCAACGGGCATAGGTCGATTTACCAAGGCAAATCGTCAGGACACTGCGCGGAATTCTAAAATACTCCATCGTACGTGCTAATGCGAAGGAATTCGGCGGGATAATGCAAACATCGCCTTTAAAGTCGACGAAAGATTTTTCATCGAAATTTTTCGGATCAACAATCGTGCTGTTGATATTTGTAAAAATCTTAAATTCATCAGCGCAACGAATATCGTAACCATACGATGATGTGCCATAGCTCACGATCCGCTGACCATCACGCTCACGCACTTGTCCTGGTTCAAAGGGTTCGATCATCCCTGTTGATTCCGCCATGCGACGAATCCACTTATCCGATTTAATACTCATGTAAATCTCCTGCCGAATTAATCTTGGTGCGATTTTACGCGAAATTGGCTCTATAAATAAGCCAGATCAGCAAACATTAGCGCAGAATCAGGGCATCTATGACAATATCTTCGGATATAGCACAAGATGATAACAAGTTAAGATCGGGAAATAACAAAGGTACTGAATAATTCAAACGCCAGCCCGCATATCAGCGGCTGCCGTTTTTATTGCTGCTCTGATTCTGTTGTAGGTACCACAGCGACAAACATTTCCGCTCATTGCATTGTCGATATCAACATCGGTCGGATTCAAGTTGTTTGCCAAAAGCGCTGCTGCGCTCATTAATTGTCCGGATTGGCAATAACCGCACTGTGCCGCATCGTGGGTGAGCCAAGAGCGCTGCAGTGCCTTGTTGACACCAGTAGACAATGACTCAACCGTTGCTACTGTTTTGCCAGCGACCGTTTCCAGAGGAGTCTGGCAAGAACGCACAGGGGCACCATCAACATGAACAGTACACGCACCGCACAATGCAGCACCACACCCAAATTTGGTCCCGCTCAGTCCTAACTCATCGCGAATCACCCATAACAGCGGGGTATCAGCTTCAGATTGGCAAGTTACCCTGCGACCATTGACGCTTAATGTTGTCGACATGTCTATCTCCTGTTGGCTATTTTTTGCAGCAATATTTTATTGAAAACCAAAACCTATTCTTAATTAATCGGGGTAAAGCGCTTAACAGTGACACCATCGACTGTGATCGTTTCAAAAAAATTCGGTTTTGGTCGCGTCCAAACGCTACCATCATGCGAACGATAAACGATAACTGGAGTGAGATCTGATTCTTGCGTTGCCTCACAAATCAATTCATACATCCCGCCTTTATAATGTCTAAACGTCTGGGGTGCGTTGATTTTGTCGCGAGAAGTCATTTTTTCCACGGGAGGACTGGTCCAAGTTTTCAAAAATGGAGCGACTTTCGCAGCGCTGCGCTTATTAATCTCAATTAACAACTGCGGGTCTATTTTTTGAATCCCATATTGATCACGCAGATGTGTTGCAGCGTGGAGCAACACATGGGATGCCACCTCGGCATCGGCCTCTGCTCGGTGTGCTGCACCTTGAAAGCGAATCCCCAAAGACGATGCTAATTTCCCCAGCGAGTAACTCGACAAACCAGGAAAAATCCGTCGCGCCAGTTTTACCGAGCAAACTACGCCATCATAGGTAGGCCACACCCCCAACCGGTCACTCTCCGATTTTAGAAACTTTTCATCAAAGCTTGCATTGTGGGCGGCAAGTGTATCGCTTCCAATAAATTGTACAAGCTCCGGAATGACTTCCGACACTGGTGGCGCGTTATCCACCATCTGCTGGGTAATCCCCGTGAGTTCGGTAATGTAATAAGGAATATGCACATCGCAATTGATTAAAGAAACAAACCGATCGGCAATTTCACCCCCGACTATTCTCAACGCTGCCACCTCAGTGACTCGTCCACCTTGCTCCGGACTCATACCGGAAGTTTCGAAGTCGATCATTACTATAGGTTTTTCGAACATATTTTTTGTTTTTTTTGAACTATTTTTGAAACGATGTATCTTTTAATATATCGCTTAACTTTACACAAACAACCTACGCCAACCGATGTTATTTATTGTTCTACAATAGATTCACCGCAGACGGTTGCTCAACTATAACAAAACAACCTTGAAGCTACGAGGCGAAGCTGAAATCTGTTAGCTGCATTGTAAGCCCTACAGTCAATTCTCTCACGGTAAGTGGGATTAATCCGTGCTCAGTACCAATGCCGCAACGACAAGTAAAACGCTAAAGTGCAGTTAAAATTGAGTTCATGAAAAATCTGATTACAAAACGCCTTCAATTGTCTGCCAATGATTTACTGCGCGATTTGACCTATCGCCGCTTATGGAGTTCGATCCTCATTAGTTCGTTCGGAGCACAAATTACGATGTTGGCGCTCCCGCTGACTGCCGCCGTTATGTTAAATGCAAGTGCTAGTCAAATGGGGATCCTAACGTTCATGGAGACACTTCCTTTTGTCTTACTCTCTCTACCCTCAGGTGTGTGGTTAGACCGTGTGCGAAAATTACCTGTTTATATCGCCGGCGAAACAGTGATCGCTGTTGCCGTCGCAAGCGTCCCGGTCGCGTTCTGGATTGGTGCGGTCAATATGCTCTGGCTCTATGCCGTCGCTTTCATTATTGGCATGGTCAATACCAGCGCTGGCACAGCTGCACAAATCGTGTTGACCCAAATCGTTCCGCGTGAACGCTTGGTCGAAGCACATGCAAAAAATGCCTTGGCTACCTCAGGTGCTGAGATTTCGGGACCAGCCGCAGCGGGTGCGCTTATCAAATTAATGGGAGCACCATTGGCGCTGATTGCTGATGCGATGTTATTACTGAGTTCAGCATTAATCCTGCGAGGCATTCAAATAACAGAGCAAATCCCAGTCAATGAAAAGCCGCACTTCTGGCGCGATCTGAAGGAAGGAGTCCATTTTGTTTTCAAAAAACCGCTCCTATTAACACTCGCAGCGACAGTGGGAACTTGGCAACTCTGCTACAACGCAGCACTGGTGGTGCAGATTCTATTTGCAACCAGAGTACTCGGCTTATCAGAACAAGCGGTCGGCTTCAGCTATATGGGAATGGGTGCAGGCACGATTTTAGCTAGTGTGTACGGATACAGGATCAGCCGCTACCTCGGGCCTGGTCCGTGCCTAGTCAGTGGAGTTGCAGTCTGCGGCATTGGCTGGCTCTCATTGGCTCTCGCCCCCACCAATCATTGGGGTATCGCGGCGTTTGCATTCATGTTGATGTGTTTTGCGGTAGGCGGCGTCCTGATTTTTATTAATTTTCTAGCCTTGCGACAAGCGGTCACGCCCGAACCAATGCTAGGTCGGATGACAAGTACGATGCGCTGGCTTATCCTCATTCCTGCGGGACCTGGCGCATTAATCGGCGGCTGGATCGGCGAGTATATCGGCCTGCGCTACTCATTAGGGCTGGCAGGGCTTCTTGCGCTCACGCTAGCAATAATTGCATGGAATAACCCTATTATTCGCGCTATCAAAATGTTACCAAATTTACATAACCAAGATGAAACGCCACAATCCTGAATCGCTGATTGCAAATTGCCGCGCAAAAGCGGGATAATGCGCGAACTGTAATATATTTAAAATAAGCATTATTTGAAGTCAGATTCAGCTTCGCAGTTCGCTGAATCTTTTTTTTGAACAACTCAAGGAACACACATGGCAAAAGAAATGTCCCCGTCAACATTCAAGCCTTATATTCCTGCTTCGGCACAGTTAGCTGAGATGACCCCACGCGCATTAATCATGGGTGTGATATTAGGAATGATTTTTGGGGCATCATCACTATATCTGGTGCTCAAAGTTGGTTTGACAGTCAGCGCATCCATCCCAGTATCGGTCATTGCAATCACTCTATTTCGCTTATTCAACAAATTTGGCGCAAAAGATTCGACCATCCTGGAAAATAGTATTACACAAACAGCCGGTTCTGCTGGCGAATCCTTGGCGTTTGGTCTTGGCGTCACGATGCCGGCAATTATGATCCTCGGCTTTGATCTTGAAATCTCGCGCGTGATGTTAGTCGGTTGCCTCGGCGGCTTACTGGGAATCTTATTGATGATCCCAATGCGCCGAACCATGATTGTGGAAAATCATGGCGAGCTGAAATATCCAGAGGGCACGGCTTGTGCTGAGGTACTAAAAGCGGCAGCAACCGACAGTTCTCGAGAAGCCGCTGGCGAAGGTAGCGATCCCCACGCGCAGGACGATGCTAACAAACGCGCACGCATCATTTTTAGCGGCTTTGGTCTCGGTCTTCTGTATAAAATTGTCAACGTCGCGTTCAAAGGATGGAAAGATACGCCTGAGATCGTCTTTGGTGCCCCACTCAAAAGCGGCTCAATCGGCGCTGAAGTATCACCGGAGTTATTAGGTGTCGGCTATATCATTGGCCCAAAGATCGCCTCCGTCATGGCCGCTGGTGGTGTCATGTCTTATTTATTACTCATCCCGATGATCAAATTCTTTGGTGACGCGCTGAGCGTTCCTGTCTCGCCTGGAACAATGCTGATTAAGGATATGAGCCCACATGACATCCGCAGCGCCTATATCCTTTATATCGGGGCTGGCGCCGTTGCGACGGGTGGCTTGGTCAGCTTGGTGCGTGCGATGCCCACCATCTGGCGTAGTATGTCGACTGGATTATCTGGCTTAAGCAAAGGTGCCGGCATGATTACTAGCGGCGCCATCTTGCGGACAGATCAAGACATTCCAATGAAATGGGTTGTGATTGGCGCATTGGCAATTATTGCCGTCATTACGTTTGCCGCACCGCTACACATGAATTTGTTGGGTGCATTACTGATCTTGGTTTTTGGTTTCTTGTTCTCGACTGTATCATCTCGTCTCACTGGTGAGATTGGATCTTCTTCTAACCCGATTTCCGGGATGACAGTTGCAACATTGTTGTTTACGTGTCTGATATTTTTGCTTATGGGCTGGACTGGCGGTAAATACTACGTCACTGCCCTTTCCGTTGGAGCTATCGTTTGTATTTCATGCAGCAATGCTGGGACGACATCGCAAGATCTGAAAACAGGCTTTTTGGTCGGTTCTACGCCGAGACTGCAACAATATGCGATTCTGGCTGGCGCGCTTTCCTCCGCATTGATCTTGGGCCCAATCCTGCTGAAGCTAAATGACGCTGGTACAGTCTACGTTCCAGCTGCCCAAGTCGCGCCAGCATTAACAACGGACGCGTCGGCACTGAGCGAAACAGCTCAGTTGCAAGGACCCCAAGCAGAACAAGACAAATCCACTTATCGCGTCTGGCATAAAAACGACAGCATCGGCGGACCAATAGGCAAATACCTGGTAGACAATACTGGTAAAGTTGCTTATCTGGTCGACCCGGGCATCAATGGCGCTTACAAACAACGACCAGATGGCACCGTCGTCACTAAATACGACGCACCAAAAGCAGTCTTGATGTCATATATTATTAAGGGTATTTTAGATCGCCAATTGCCTTGGACGCTGGTTTTATTTGGCGTCATGATCGCACTTGTCCTGGAGATGGCCGGTATTCCGTCCTTAGCATTTGCCGTTGGCGTTTATCTTCCGTTGTCTTCTTCAGCACCGCTTTTTGTTGGCGGCATGATCCGCTGGTTAGTGGATCGTAGAAATAATAAGCTGGATCAATATAAAAATTTGAACGAAGAAGAAATGCAGGCAGCGGGCGATCGCAGCTCAGGTGTATTACTGTCCTCGGGCTACATCGCTGGAGGTGCTTTAGCTGGTATCGTTATTGCATTTAGTGCGGGCATTTTGACAGACTTCGACAAAGCGATTGGTGACTGGTCTACTGCTCACAATCCTTTATTTGAAGGACCTAACGCGGACTTATTATCTTTTGTTCCTTATGCAGTCATCGCGTTTCTTTTGTACTGGGTAGCTAGAGAGAAAAATATCGCTAAGGTCTGATCTCAGATGATGTAATTCTTAGCTCCCAAGAAAAAAGCTTACCCCAGCAATGGCGTAAGCTTTTTTTATTAAGCGCCATACACAAGTTTCTTGGAAGTTAAAATAGCAAGTACAATGATGTCTACTCTCAACGTTTATATCAAGTCATGTCAATTTCCCCAATTCCTGATTGCAAAAATCAACCTGTTGCCGTTGGCGACATCGTTCGGATCATTGCGTTAAATCCTCAATTTATCAAAAGCTTCCCTGAAGATGAAAGAATTCTGATCGAATCCATGATCGGTCAGTTTTTTAAAGTTATCGATCTCGATGAAGATGGCTACCCTTGCGTTATCCGCGAGTGGCATGATGAACGTGGTCAATTACAAACCCACGTGATCGGATTAGATTCTGAGGAAATGGAAAGAGTTTAAATTGTCGATAGCGATTTTATACTAATCCGACATCGACCTATCAATCAAACCCGCAACCGATTAATGAAACGTTTGCAGGTTTGATCAACGTGAATTCTGTCAATTAATATAATTAAACAATGATAGAGCAGAAATTTTCACGAATGACTGCTGAGCAGCCTGTAGCGTCGTTTGTTGCTGATTCAACGATGTGATGGCTTTAGCGTAATCCAAGTCCTGAATTGAGGACAATGACTGCGAATAAGCTATTTTTGTGGTTGCGCCAACGTTATTCAAACTATCCACTTCCTGCAAACTCGAACCAACCTGTGCTGTCGCGGTAAGGACATTGTTCAATGAGGCGTCGATGTTGTTGTTGGCCTGAGTTAGCACAGCGGTTAAACTCTTTCGCGCGGCCGAATTCCCTGTGGGGGCACTCAAGGCATTGATCGCATCAGTCAAGGTCTCAAAAATATTTTGATTTCCAGGCTGTATTGTGTACTTATCACCGGGCGCTGGTGCAGTTGAAGGCGGACCACCCGTCACAACCACATTCATCCCGTCAAACTTCACCCCTTGGCCACTAACAAACGGCGCAGGCTGAGTTATCGCCGCGCCAGTTGTCGCATCAGTCAACGCAACTGCAGCGCCCGTCGTCGTATTAACAACACTAAAATTATTACCGGTGTTATCGAAGGTTACCGTGTAATTATCTCCGGTGAGATTTGCTGCAGTCGCAGCATCTATGGTCGCTGCAGTGGTTGCGCCCCCTGTGTTAGAGGGATCAGCCTGAACATTAAACTGGCTCGCTGAAGTGCGAATATTGCCGAAAATTTGATTACCTGGGGCGCTCAGCGGCAATTGTCGCGCTGTATCGACCTGCAGATAGCGTTGCCCTTGGTCACCATTGTACGTTGCCCCAGAGGCTGTCTGCGCATACGGCATCGTTGTCGTTGAGAAACCGGAAAAAAGGTAATTTCCTGTACCGTCAGTTGAATTTGCAAGACTCACTAAGGATGCCAGATTCGCTTTTAGCGTAGTGGCGATTGCAGCTCGATCACTGTCGGCCAAACCACCATTCCCAGCACTGATAATTGAGGTCTTTGTACTCTGCAAAATGTTCGCGACATTGCCTAAAACACCGGATGTAATCCCCAAATTATCTTGTACATCCTGCCGATTGACTGCATATTGATCATTGATTGCTGCCGCTTGGGTAATAACGAGTGCGCGTGCAGAGCCAATTGGATCATCAGCAGGAGTCAAAATTTTTCGACCAGCAGAAACTTGTTGTAATGTTTGATTCAAAGAGGACTGCAAATCTGAGATTTGGGAGCCACTATTTTGGTAAATCATATTTGTACTGATACGCATGATTTTTCCTATTGACCGATAGCTAATAACGTAGAGAACAGTTGACTAGCAATCTGCATTAATTTTCCAGCAGCTTGGTAACTCTGCTGATATTTCAACAAGTTGGAGGCCTCTTCGTCCAGATTAACACCAGAGACAGATTGCTGCGCATTTACTGCAGTTTTTAACATGGATGCTTCTGAAGTGCTTGTTGCCTGCACCTCATTCGTTTTGTTGCCAACCAAACTAACAAACTGCGCATAAGCACCTTGAATCGTTGTCGTGCTACCAGCCATGATGTTTTGCGTCTGAATACTCTGCATGAGAAGCGCGTTTCGATTATCACCGGTTCCGGTTGTGTTTGGACCTACATTAAATACGTCACCGTTTGCAGGCGTTCCCGACATCGAAAAAGTCACCCCACTATAGCTATAAGTAGAACCACTCAAGTAAGGCACTGCAGTTCCTGCAGGATATGTTATCGTAGAAGCACCGCTCTTCACTGTCACGTTCGCGGTAGCTGGAAAACCAGTTAATGTGTTGGCAGGAGAATTGAACGTAAGTTTAGTTGCAGCAACAGGAATCGATGGCTGTAAGCTAAATGTGTCATTATTTGCCGGCGGAGTACCGTTATCGCTGATGGAGAAACTCATCCCATTCACACTGATTGTCGCACCGCTCGTGTAAGGAATAGTAGAAGAAGCCGGAGCAACACTAGAATAATTTGTCGTGACCCCAGCCACATTCACTGACACTGTCGCACCAGCCGGAAATCCAGACAGCGTGTTAGCAGGAGAGGCAAAAGTAAGATTCACGCCCGCAGCGAATGTCGAGGAATTAAATGATGTATCTGTTACAACTGGGCTAATAGTTCCACTCACGGAGTTACTGCCTGACGCGACCGATGAATTGATGGCACTGGGAGTAATCGCAGCTTTCCCTGTGTTCGTAGAAGGCGCGCTCGTCGAAAAAGGCGTCGCAACAGCCAATTTATTAGGGTCAGAGATCGCCACTGTCAGGGTTGCTGCCGCTGATGCAGTCGGACGAATCAGAAATTGATCGCCATTTCCGGGTACCGTACCTGCCGGCGGTGCAGCCAACTCAAACTTAACGCCATCAAAGTTGATCGGCAATCCAGTTGAAGTTTGTGTTGTGCCATCGGTGAGCCGAGTTACCGTATAGTCCCCCCCAGAGTACTGTAGGCTATAGTCACTTGTCGTCAGCGCAGATGGGTTCATAATCGATGCCTTAATCTGCGAAGTACCGGTGTTGTTGCTACTAGAAGAACTCACAACAGGGTTGATTGTAAACAGGCTTGTTCCGGTAGCACCATTCAGGTCTTGACCCAAACTCTGTTGTTGATTGATCGCACTGGCGATAGTCACCGCAACCCGCCCAATCGAATTTTGCGTTGCGGTCAGCATATTGGCACGAAAATCCAATAAACCGCCCAACGTACCGCCGGGCAAGCTGTTTTCCGCGATCTGAACAACCTTACCTTTTGCTAGATAAGCAACTTCGTTACGACTTGGATCCGTTGGCGACTGTATCACCTGGAGAGGATTTTTCTGCGACCCCAACACGAGCGGCTGGCCATTGCCGATAAATACGTTGTACTGTGAGCCTTCCTGCACAACGTTGACCGAAGTCAATTGACTTAATTTTGTCACCAACAAATCTCGCTGATCCAGCAAATCATTTGGTTGCGTTCCATTTGTGGTGCTTTGCGCTTTACCGATAGCATCGTTTAGTTGTGCAAGTTGATCGGCATAACTATTGATAGAGGTTACTGACGATGCTATTTGACCATTCACATCAGTACTAATTTGGCTAACCTGATTTTGAAGGCCATTGATTCGACCAACCAATGACTGCGCAGCCGAAATAGTTGCCTGCCGTGCTGCGGCACCACCAGTACCATTGGGGCTCGCCGCTAGATTCTGTATCGACGTAAAAAATGTCTGCAAAGTAGGCGACAAGCCGGCAGTCGGATCTGCAATGACATTGTTCAAACCGGTAATTTGTGACAGGTATGAGTCAGCTTGCCCCTTAGACGTTGTTGCTGAATTAACCTGAAGGGCGATATATTGATCATACTGCCGCTGAATTTGGTTAACACTGACCCCTTGACCAATATACACACCGCCCACTTGCTGAGATGCAGAAGCGCTTTGAATCAAAACCTCACGACTATAACCTGGTGTGGATGCATTGGCGATATTTTGACCAGTGGTACTAATGCCTAATTGCGCCGCGGCCAGAGCAGACTGCCCAAGGTTAAGAATATTTGCACCCATGATAAACCTATATGTTTGTCAACTTAACGACATACCGAAAACCGGTGATCTACTAGGTTTTCGGTATAAAGCCAGAAAACTTTAATTTGAGTAATCCGTCTGATCAATATACTAAGCTGATAGATTTTGCTTGATAATTTTGCTCAACTTGTTTGCATATTGCGGATCGGTCGCGTAGCCAGCTTTTTGCATACCATAAGCAAAGCTAGACGCATCCTTTGAATTTGCAATGACGTTTCCATAACGTGGATTTTTAGTTAGCAAATTAGCATAATCTTTAAATGCTTCAGCATATGAATCGTATGCTTTAAAAGTCTCAACTTTTCTCTGTGCGACACCGTTTACATATTCTGTTGTTAGAGCATTAACAGTTTTACCCTTCCAACTGCTGTTTGCTTTAACGCCAAAAACGTTATGACTTTCGGAGCCATCGACTGTCTTGATCTGCTTCTTACCCCAGCCAGTTTCGAGCGCTGCTTGACCTAACATAAATTTAGCAGGAATGCCAGTTGCTCTACTAGCTTCTTCGGCATGGGCTTCCAATTTTTCCTGGAATTCTTTGACATGATTGGGCGTTGATATCGCACTCTTCGTCGTGGAAACGGATTGCGGCTCAAGTTTTAGGGTATCTTTGTAAGAATTAATACCACGCAGGTTAGATGAGACAGAAGATGATTCATCGCTATTGCCTAAAGCCTGATTCATAGCGTTATTAGTCAACTGCTTCACCAAGGCATCAGCAAGACCAATTCCTCGATTAGACATATTCTGCGTCAATTGCTGATCTAACATCGACGTAAAGGTACGAGTTTGCTCGCTATCAAATGGTCCATTCTGACCGCCAGCCTGACGCATTGATTTGAGCATCATATTCATGAACAATGCTTCAAACTGTTTAGCAGCTGACTTAATTGACTCTGGAGAATTATCCTTAACGGACATCTTCAAGTTACCCAAACTGCGACTATCTATCGCAAGGCTTTTATCAGACGAGTCAGTAATTGGCGTCATCATCGTTCCTTAGATAATTTCAAGTTCAGCATGTAAAGCACCTGATGCTTTCATCGCCTGTAGAATCGCGAGCAAATCTTGAGGTGTTGCGCCAATTGAATTGAGTGCTTTCACCACATCAGCGAGTGACGCACCAGCTTTGAGCAGCTGTAATTGTCCGGCATCTTTCGCGATGGTAATGGTGGAATTAGCCACTGGCGTGGTCTGTCCGCCCGCGAGCGCATTAGGCTGACTTACCGCGTTATCAGTATTAATGACAACAGAAAGATTTCCGTGTGCGACAGCGCACGCATCAAGTGTCACTGCCTGATTCATGACAATCGATCCTGTTCGACCATTGAGAATCACCTTGGCGACATTTTGCGCAGGTGTCACGTCGATATTTTCCAGCATACCCAAAAATGCGACGCGCTGATCTGCGCTGGCCGGAGCCTTAACCTGAATGGCACGACCATCAATCGCCGCTGCAGTATCCGCGCCAAAACGACGGTTAATTGCCTCAACCACACGACTCGCTGTTGAAAAGTCAGAAGTATTCAACTCGAGCTGGATGCCGCCGCCTTGAGCGATAGAATTTGGTACAGCTCTTTCGACCGTGGCACCACCTGAAATTCTACCTACATCCAAGTGATTGACCTGTGCCTTGCTACCATTCGCTGATGCACCAACCCCGCTAACTAAGACGTTGCCTTGTGCCATCGCGTAAATCTGCCCATCAGCACCTTTCAACGGCGTCATCAAGAGCGTGCCGCCCCGCAAACTCTTGGCATTACCCATAGACGAAACAGTGATATCTAAAGTTTGTCCGGGCTGAGAAAACGGCGGAAGCGAAGTAGTTACCATGACAGCGGCGACATTCTTGAGCTGAAGACTTGTTCCAGTTGGTAAAACAACCCCCATTTGCTGCAACATGCTGATAATACTCTGCACCGTAAATGGCGTTTGTGTTGTCTGATCACCGGTACCATCAAGCCCGACGACCAAACCATAACCGAGCAACTGATTCTGACGCACGCCCTGAACGCCAGCCAAATCTTTAATTCGCTCTGCATGACAAAATTGAAAAAATAAAGTGCAGACCGCAACGACGCAAAAGCGTGTCAACATAGGTATACGTGATTCGGTAGGCATTTTCATCATAGAACCCAGTTTTGGCTTTTCATTCGTTTGCTCATATCACAGCGGAAGAAAACTAAGGAAGAATCGAGTCAACATTGAATTCGCTTCAGCCTTATCGACATGTGAAGTTGATCGGTATTCAAGTCGTGCGTCAGCAACCTGCGTTGACGATACCAGATTCCCTGCAGCGATTGTTTGCGGGTTAACGACGCCAGAAAAACGCACAAATTCAGCTCCCTTGTCAAAGGCAAGCTGCTTCTCTCCGCTGACAACTAAGTTACCATTTGCCTGCACATCAATCACCGTCACCGTAATTGTCCCTGAAAAATTATTCCCTGAACTTTCCGCACCTGACTCGCCAAATTTATTTCCTGTCGTGGTTTTCAATCCACCTTGCAAAGCAGTCGCTGCTGGCATGCCGAATATTTGCGGCGTCGCAAATGAAACAGCACCTGTTTTACTGCTTGAACTTGCGGATGTTTTCCCTGCCGATGTTTTTTCACTCAAATTAATAGTAATGACATCACCCACCATTCTTGCTTTGACATCCTCATATAGTGGACGATACGAAGCAGTCTGGAAAATAGCGCCATTAAGCTCCCGCTGAGGCTTCGCAGTCTGTGGCGGTATTGTTAGCGGCTGATGCACGATCGTCGGCGGAGTAACAGCACAAGCCGTTAGCAACAGCGGTGTAAAACAAAGAAGGAAGGCAGTTTTTTTCATCACATCACCATTATGCTAAATCACATTTGAGACAACTTCTGTAGCATCTGATCCGACGTTGTAATTGCCTTACTATTCATCTCATAGGCGCGTTGAGTTTGAATCATATTGACCAATTCTTCCGCTACATTAACGTTAGAAGTTTCAATATAATTTTGTTGCAAACTCCCGGCACCGTTCGTACCTGGCGCATTGGTTGCGGGCGCACCAGACGCCGCCGTTTCCGCATAAAGATTTCCGCCCATCGACTGTAATCCAGCGTTATTAATAAACGTGGATAATTGCAGTGAACCGACTTGTATAGGATTGACTGACCCTGCCTGCGTCACTGATACCGTACCATCAACACCAACGGTAATTGTTTGTGAATTGGCAGGAATAGTAATTGCAGGCTGAATAACATACCCATTTGCAGTCACCAATTGCCCTTGGTTATCGGTCTGAAACGAGCCGTCTCGTGTGTAAGCAGTTGTACCATCCGGCATCAACACAGAAAAAAAACCATCGCCCTGAATCGCAACGTCTTTAGAGTTACCGGTTTGCTGCAGATTGCCCTGAGTAAAAAGACGTTCAGTGGCAACTGGACGGACACCAGTTCCTAGTTGCAAACCAGAAGGCAACTGCGTCTGCTGCGAACTTTGCGCACCTGGCTGTCTGATTGTTTGATACAACAAATCTTCAAAAACTGCTCTTGAGCCTTTAAAGCCAGTTGTACTGACGTTAGCCAGATTATTTGATATGACGTCCATCTGCGTCTGTTGCGCATCAAGGCCTGTCTTCGCAATCCATAATGAACGTATCATTTTTTTCTCCTACAAGCCACAAGGGCAAATTTTCATATCACTATTATTGCTTACTCAGGGTCAACCCAAACTGAGGATCTGCGTCGCTTTAGTAGCGTTGTTCTCGGCATTAGTAATTAACTTCATTTGCATTTCAAACTGACGCCCCAAATTAATCATCGTCACCATTGAATCAACGACACTGACGTTACTACTTTCGAGCATATTCGATGCAACAGAGACCGTTTCATCAAGATCGGTAGCAGAACCGTCTTTCGTCTTAAATAATCCATCATCCCCCCGTACCAAATTACCTTCAGGAGGATTGACCAATTTCAGACGACCAATGACTTGGATTGATTTTGGGGCAGAACCACTTGGGATACTAGAAATGGTGCCATCCTTCCCAATCGTGATCGGCGTACCTGGAGGTAAGGTAATAGGCCCCCCTTCCCCCAGTACGCTTAAGCCATTTTGTGTTTGCAAAACACCGTTTTCATCAAGTTTGAGACTGCCGTTACGCGTCAAGCCCTCGGTGCCGTCAGCCTTTTGTACTACCAGCCACCCTTTACCCTGAATGGCAACATCCAACTCGCTGCCGGTAAGCTGAAGACTACCGGGAGTAAAATTCGCTCCGACCGTGGAATCTACGACAAACGTTCTCGTCGGAAGACTTCCACCTATTACGGGGACGGCTCGAAACGAGTCCATCTGCGCACGAAAACCAGTTGTTGTTGCGTTTGCGAGATTATGCGATGCAGTCGCCTGTTGCTCCAGAATATGGCTCGCCCCAGTCATCGCGGTATACACCAAACGATCCATATCAGACTCCCCTCACCAATGAGTTATGCATCATCCAAATTTCAACCAACATAAGTCACTACCTCAGATTGACCAACGTTTGCAAAATCTGATCTTCCGTTTTAATGGTTTGGGCATTAGCTTGATAATTTCGCTGTGCAGTGATCATATTGACCAAATCCCCTGTCAAATCCGTGTTTGAGTCTTCCGTTGCTGAGGATGTCAGCGAACCGAGATTGCCTGATGTTGGAGGCCCAACCAATGATTGACCTGAAGTTGCGGTTTCTCCCCATTGATTATTACCCAACGATTGCAAACCGTTCGAATCCGTGAAGTAAGCCAAGACCACCTGTCCCAAGACTTTAGTTTGGCCATTGGTATAACTACCAACAATCGTGCCATCTTTGCCTGTATTAAAACTTGCCAACTTCCCAGATGCAAAACCGTCTTGCTTCATGGTGCTTACGCTATATGGCGATCCGTATTGCGTGGTATTGGTGAAGTCAAATTTAATCGCGAGAGGTGCTGTGTTAATTGGCGTGACCGCCTGGGAAGACACTGGAACAACCATTTTGAGTGCATTGGGACTAGCAGCTGAATACGCTGCAGAAGTACCAGTTGTGGTGTACACGCCAACCTGCTGACCGAGATTATTAAAACCCAGAACCCCAAGTGGCACGGGAGCTGCGGGCGATACAGTCAGGTTGCCCGTAGGATCAAACAAATTACCATCGACAGAGCCATAAACCGTCCAAGCCGATGCTGGCGTCACGAGGGGCGCCGTTGAGGCTGGGATGGTTGTCGGATCAACTTTGACGTAATACGTTTGAATCACGTGTGAGTTACCGAGACTATCGTACACGGTCGTCGAAGTAGAACTGTTGTAAGTCGTTGCGTTTGTTGGATCAAACTGCGTCGGTGTAATGACTGGCGGCGTTGCGACTGGAAGCGCCGTCCCTGGCACGTTCAGGGTAGAGTTAAAATTCATGACCGCATTAACGGTTGCGGTTTGATTTGGCGCCAGATCAGCTGTATTGATATTAATTGGAACCGCTGCACCCGTTGCCAAAACACCGCTATTATTGGCCGCATAGCCAGTTAATTGCGAACCTTGTGCATTAACCAGGTAACCATTTTTATCTAATTGGAATTGACCATTTCGGGTATAAGTCACCGCACCATTAGTCGTCATGCGAAAAAAACCATTACCGTTAATCGCAACGTCGAGAGGATTTGTCGATGAAGAGATATTACCTTGCGTGAACTGCTGGGCAATATTGACAACGCGTACACCAATACCAACAGAACTTGCCGATGCACCATTTAAAGAATTTGCATAAACATCTGCAAATTCAGCTCTGGAATTCTTAAATCCAACCGTACCAGCATTAGCAATGTTATTACCAATAACGTCAAGCTGCTGCGAAGAGGCATTTAAGCCACTCAAACCTTGTTGAAAACCCATGATTAACTCCCCTGCGATACCAAATAATTAAACGCCGAAACGTATGAATAACGTTGTTTGAAAATTAACTAGAAAATCTGAACGACAGTATTCATTGCAACGGACCCAAGATTCGCAAGATTTAAAGTCACGCCCTGCGAGCTAGTAGAAACACTAGAGACCATGCCAAATTCCAAGTTAGTCGGTGTCACAGAGGATGCACCCGATGCCGCTTTGACTGTGTAGCTATACGTCCCTGCAGGTGCAGTTCCACCGCTGTCAGTAGACCCATCCCAACTCAAGGTCTGCACCCCTTGGGATAAGGCACCGAGATTAATCGTCTTCACAACGGCACCTGCGGCATTGGTAATGGCGACTGTTCCTCCACTAATGTTTTGCGGTAAATTCAACCCGTAGGCACCGCCTGTTGCGCTCACACCTGCTGAGTTCGTCGTCGTGGTGAGTGCGATATTATTACCCGGCACCAATACCCCATGACCGATCATATTGGCAGCCTGCAAACTTTGACTCGCCTGAAAATTCGCATTCATTGCATTAATAGAGGCATTGACCTGATTAATCCCAGTAACGGTAGACAACTGCGCTAACTGACTTGTCACTTGTGCATTGTCCATCGGATTGAGTGGATCCTGATTTTTCATCTGCGTCGTTAGCAACGTCATAAACTGATCCTGCGCCGCTTGGATCGTATTAGTTGAGGCCTTTGTGCCATTCATCGTTGTCAACAATGTCGGATCAACTGAGTTTGTTTGTATAGTAGACATTTCAAATATCCTTTATGAGTATCATTGACCCAAAGTAAGTGTCTTGAGCAGCATTGCTTTTGCTGAATTCATCGTCTCAACGTTATCTTGATATGAGCGTGAGGCAGAAATCATGTTGACCATCTCCTCGACCACATTAACGTTTGGCGAGGCGACATAGCCCTTCTCATCAGCAAGCGGATGCGCAGGGTCATACATTAATTTGGGTGGCGTTGCATCTTCAACCACCTCAGATACTTTCACACCGGTGGATCCTGTACCGTTCATTGGCACGGCGGCAAACACAACCTGTTTAGCCTTGTACGTCGCCCCGCTGGTACTCGTAACACTGTCTGCATTAGCAAGATTGCTTGACACAGCATTGAGGCGCTGCGCTTGCGCACTCATCGCTGAACCAGCAACATTAAAAACATTAAAAAGCGACATAATAATTACCCCCGATCAATCATCATTAGCCCTGTATTGCCGCGAGCATGTTGCGAATTTGCATGTTAATCATTGTCAAACCCGCTTCATACCGCACACCGTTGTCCGCAAAGGCATTACGCTCAACGTCCATATCAACGGTATTACCATCCACGTTTCCCTGCACCATGGTTCGATACATCGGAGCAATACCATCTACAGAACCAGAGGGATCCATATGCTGATTTGCTGTTTTTGCCAGCGGTGTCGCTGACTGACTTGAATTGAGCTGTAATTTATTGGCAAGGACCGCCGTAAAATCAATATCGCGCGCTTTGTAGTTGGGCGTATCCGCATTAGCAATATTTGATGCAAGCAATTGCTGCCGTTGCCCGCGCACTGACAATGCCGTCTGCTGAAACCGCATGAGATCATCAAGCTTACTCACAATCACACCTCCACGACCGATTTATTCAATTGAAACTTCTCTGTTCATTACATCTTAGGCGACATCCCCCCCATTCAATCCGATAAGCAAAGGCAAGAAACCCCTCTTATTTGCACAATCAAACAAAACTGGGCGACATAAAATACAGCCATCGATTCGTTGTCATGCTGAAAGTCAAAAATGAACCATGTTGCTCAATCCACGTTTGCCGCCATAGGATCTTTGGCGATCGCAGGATGTGCAATGGCGGCAGACATTGGCGTCACCGCCCAAGATCACGATAAAATCAAGCAGGTAGCTACCGAGTTTTTACGGCAAACATCCATTGCGCAGCCAGGCGACGTTGAAATTACCGTCAATGCCATCGATAACCGACTGATACTGGCACCATGTCAGGCATTGGTTCCGTTCTTACCCACAGGTAGTAAGGCATGGGGAAAAACGACCCTCGGTGTCAAGTGCACAGCTCCCACCTCGTGGACCATTTATTTAAGGGCAAACGTTCAAATCACGGCTGAATATTATGTGGCAGCACATTCACTGACCAAAGGACAAGTGATAGCCATTGATGACTTGAGTAAAATCAAAGGTGAAATTTCCAATCTCCCGGTTGGCTTCATTAGCAACCCTGATCAGGCGATTGGCAAGGCAATTCAAAACTCTGTATCGTCAGGCACTCTCCTTCGTACGGATGCACTCAAAAGCCCCGCCGTTGTTCAGCAAGGCCAATCAGTTCGCGTCATCAGTATGGGCAATGGCTTTCAGGTAACAACAGATGCACAGGCAATGAACAATGCATCCGAAGGCCAAATAGCAAAGGCGAGGACGGCGAATGGTGTTACTCTGAGTGGAATTGCAAAAGCTGGTGGAATCATAGAAATCAGTAATTAAATTGCAATAATGCAGTTTTTTTGCTGGCATAATTAAAGTTTAAAAATACCGAGCCGATAACTGGATTGAAGAAGTAGATAATTCCCACTATCGAGGGTATCGCTGTGAAAATTGATGACACACTAAATAAAACTGCTGCGGCACCAGCATTAAATAGTCCCCAGCAAGCGCGTACTGACACGGCGCAAGAAGCGCCTGTGGCCACGCCGGCAGCACCAAGTACAACCGTCCAACTTTCGCCACTGTCAACGCAACTTCAGGCGTTGCAGAGCACGCAGGCTAGCAGCTCAGTATTTGCAACAAAAAAGGTCGAGGAAATTAAACTGGCTATTTCCGAAGGTCGTTTTCAGGTCAATTCTGAAAAAGTCGCTGATGGCCTGCTTGAGTCTGTAAAAGATTTGATCAACTCCAGAAAACGTTAATAATGTTTCAAGAAATCGCGCACACTATGTCCATCCAACAATGCCTGACCGCAGAAGTTGCTGCAATGAGCGAGCTTGCCAGCTTGCTTAAATCAGAACAGTCAGCTCTCGCGGACGGTGACATGGATGCGCTTAGCGAGACGACATCCGGCAAAACTGTATTACTGCGAAAAATTGCAGAGCTTGAGAAAGTCCGTACAACTAAAATGACAGCGTTAGGCTTCAATGGCAAGCCGGAAGGCATGAAAGATTATTTCACGCAAAGCACTGACGATACCGAATACTGCGCGATGCTCTGGGAAAAATTACTTTCTATCTCTGAACAAGCAAAAGAAGATAACCGAACAAATGGGTTACTGATCAACCGTCGCCTTAGTCAAAATCAAACAGCACTGAATGTCTTAGGTCGGGGAGGCAGCACGGGCTCACTCTACGGCCCCACAGGACAGGCAACCGTCAACACCGGATCAATGAAAGGAATGGTTCCCCGCTAAGGAAATCCATTCCGTAAACATAGAAAAGATCCTCGATAACAGCTTTGGGTCTTTTTTATTTTCAGCCAAACGTTGGCTCATTGACAAATATATTATCCAATCCATCAAGCAGCCGAATTTCAGTTGGCAGTCTGTTTATCCGCCCCTACTGGTACATCAATAACCGGCTCAGGCAATACAGCGAGTACGGTCACGGAAACTCGACGATTCCGTGCGCGACCTTCAGGAGTCTCATTTGAATCAACAGGCTGTTTGGAGCCTTGACCTACGGCAGTTACTCGGTTTTCATCAACACCATTTTCCGTCAACAAACGCGCAACGGTGCTCGCGCGCCCTGCGGACAACTCCCAGTTTGACGGAAAAATGGAATTCTTAATGGGAATGTTATCGGTGTAGCCTTCAACCTGAATTGCATGAGTATCTATTTTCAATACAGAAGCTATTGCAGTCAAAGCCTGGATAGAGTCTGGGCTAAGTTTTGCCTCCCCCGTTGGAAAAAGCAGACTGGCATTAATCTCAATGGTGACCCCGCGACTCGTTTGTGTCACGCGGACCTTACCCTCCCGAACCAAAGGCTCAAGCACTGCCATAATATCTTTGGCAACTTCGGTCATTTTTGCCCGCTCTTTACGCAATCCTTCGCTCGCGCGTTGCTTGACCAACGGCAGTGGTGCGAGCTTAACGACATCTTCTGTCGCAGCAGTGGTCAGCGCAGGAGAAATAGGCTTTGCATTACTGAAAGCACCGGTCAAAGAGTTCGATAGAACACGATATTTTCCCTCGTTAAGCGAAGAAATAGCGTACATCACGACAAAAAACGCAAACAACAAGGTAATGAAATCAGCGTAAGAAACCAGCCAACGCTCATGATTATCAGGTTCTTCGTGATATTTTCTTCGTGCCATCGTCAATCACCTAGCCTTTGTGATTTGCAACGCGTTCCTCAACAACACGAGGACTATCACCTAACGCAATACTATAAAAGATATCGGAAAGCATTTCCCGACGAACAACTTCCTTAGCGATGATCTCTTTTAATTTATTACTGACGGGCAAAAAGAGTAAATTTGCTAATCCCACGCCATAAATAGTGGCAACGAAAGCAACAGCAATCCCCCCACCAAGCTTTGCAGGATCGGAAAGATTTTCCATCACATGAATCAATCCCAATACAGCACCCAAAATACCGATGGTAGGAGAGTAGCCGCCGGCAGACTCCCAGATTTTTGCGGCTTGGCGTTGCTCCATCTCAAACAAAGAAATATCCACATCAAGGATGTCTTTGAGACGAACAGGATCAACACCATCGATAACCAATCGTAAACCTTTGCTAATGAAAGGATCGCGGGCAGCATCCATATAACGTTCGAGACTTAAGAAGCCCTCTCTACGCGCAACAACACTCCAAACCAGCGCATCTTGGACATTTTTTCGACTATTGTCAGGCGGTTCAGAAATAATCCAACGGAGCATATTGATGCCTCGTCGGAAAGTGCTCATGCGGCTTTGCAGTAGGACAGCGCCGAGAGTGCCAATAACGACAATCACAAAAGCAGCTGGTTGAAGCAATGAACTGAGGCGCCCGCCCTCCATAAGCTGACCTGCACCGATACCGATGACGACCAGTAATAAACCCGCTACGCTAGCCCAGTCCACGCCTTCTCCCTTAAATATACCCTGAGCCTAGCTACCGCTTGGCTATGCAACTGAGAAACACGCGACTCAGATACCCCCATGACAGCACCGATTTCTTTGAGATTAAGCTCTTGTTCGTAATAGAGGCCCATGAGTAACTTTTCTCTCTCGGGCAAGCTGTCGATAGCACCAATTACGGCGTCACGAAAATCATCATTGAGCAGGTCCTGCAAAGGATCGCCAGAACTGTCCGAACAATAGTGATCTAAAAAATGCTCCTTGGTATCCGAGTCATGGAAATCTTCGTAGTAGACCAACTGATGACCGCCGTTGTCGCCGAGGATATCCTGATACTCACCAAGACTGAGCTTGAGAGACTTGGCCACCTCGGTTTCCGTTGGCGGTCTGCCTAATTTTTGCTGCAGCACATTCATTGCTGACTCAATTTTGCGCATATTCTGGCGAACACCCCTAGGCAACCAGTCAGTGTTACGCAATTCGTCAAGCATGGCACCACGAATACGCTGCACAGCATAGGTTTCAAATTGTGCGCCATGCGTATCTTCGTAACGATTAACAGCGTCGAGCAGGCCGATCATGCCTGCTTGCACAAGGTCATCCACCTCAACGCTAGGAGGCAGGCGTGCTTTCAACTGGTAAGCCAGACGCTTGACCAATGGCGCATGCTCCCTCAGGAGAAAATTTTTATCTGATTTTCCGCTAGCGGTGTACATAGTAATTAAATTCCGAGACCAACACCAAGCTCAGGCACACCCTCAAAAGACATCACAGAACGCGCTGATTCAACCAACTGCGTCGCCAAACGAGAAAAAGCTACTGAAGCACGTGCTTTTGGAAAAGCATCAATCACCGACTGCCCCAGACTGGCGGCTTTTCTGACGTGATCGTCTTCCGGTACATATCCAATATAGTTCAAAGGTACAGCCAGATAGCGACTGGCAGCCTGCGCCATATTTGTATAGATCAATGTTGCTTCCTTCTCGGACACACCAGAAACCAAGATACTAAAAGAACGCCGACCAAGTCTGCCACTCATTCGCTTAATCAAGCCGTAAGCATTTTTAATTGCTGCCGGATCTGCCGATACTTGTATTACTACCTCGCTATGATCTAGCGCTGAAAGCGGAAACCCATTATCGTCATTAAGATTAACGTCCACCACGACCAAATCGGCCCGCTGAGCAACGATATCAAACACCTTCGATAACTGTCTTGCCGTTTCAGGCGACAACTCCGACACCATACTTGCTTTTCGTGACAACATCGTCACTGATAAGCCAGAAGCCACTATTTTAATGGCCTCTTGCATTGTACGCTGTTGTCTCGCGACATCCAATAAGCTGATGTCATTTTGCGCACTTAACCACGTACCAATACTGCTCGGGGCGGATCTGGCATCCAACATCGTAATCTTCTGACCTTGGCGCGCCAGAGAAACACCAAGATTGACTAACATTGCACTTTTTTCTTCATCTTTAAGTGCTGACAAAAATGTGAATACACGTGGCTTTGGCACCGCCAACATGCGGCGCAGTCCTTCTGCTTGATCGACATTAGCCAAAGGACACCTCTCTCGCAGCGGATGATGCTGCACTACCATTGCCCACAGCAGCCGACATTAAGAGCGGCAATTCATCATCAAGATACTTAAATGCAGCGGTTTCACGCTTCAATTTAAAGGCGCGATCAATCAAATACTGCTTATTAGCCACATGCAAATCTTCCGGAACGCGCTGACCGCTAGCGACATAATATAAAGTCAGTTTTTGACGAATTGCAATATCAAGGGCACCACCGATCGTCGCTGCCTCATCCAATTTAGTCAGGATACAGCCAGCTAAACCACTACCCTGATAAGCGCGCACAACCTCACTGAGTGTTTCACCCGTCGACGTTGCGTTTAGACATAATAAACGCTTAACACCTGTATCAGCACCGGAAAGCATCGCCACCTGATCGGTGACCATTTTATCGCGCTGACTCACACCGACAGTATCAATCAATACGGTGTGTTTATTTTTGAGTTCGGACAAAGCAATACGCAAATCGCTCTCATCTTTGACCGCGTGCACCATAACACCAAGGATTTTTCCGTAAATACGTAATTGTTCATAACCGCCAATACGATATCCATCCGTCGTGATCAAGGCCAACTTCGATGGTCCGTGACGCATTACGCAGCGCGCCGCCAGTTTTGCTGTCGTCGTTGTCTTACCAACACCAGTAGGCCCCACCAATGCGTACACACCGCCTTTTTCCAAAATTTCACTCTCATTGTCGATCGCCGACAGGTTGCGAGCGAGAATAGATTTAATCCATTCGATACCGTTTTGAACGTTATCATTATCCGGCATTTTTGCAACCATAAAACGTGACAAACTGGCACTCAACCCTGTAGCCAGCATTTCTCTTAACACTTCAGCTTTTTGTGGCTGACGTTGCTGCGTGTTCGTCCACGACAATTCCGCCAATTGCGATTCAAGCATACTGCGCATTGAGCGAATTTCACTCATGACGTCAGTCATTTCGCTTGTGCGGACGAAGTCTGGCGCAGACCGAGGCTGCGCGAATCCTGAAGATTCAAAGCTAGAGCGATCTTGAGGCGCCTGAAATCCCGCTGGAGAAAATACTTTACTTTCAGCTCGAAAAGGTGGCGTGATAACAGCCGCTTCAGGTACGATCTGCGGGTTATGTTTAGGCATCGTCGATGGTGGAATGGCACTTGCCACATCTCCTTCCATGGCGAGAATCTCAACGTTACCATCGACATTGCGGTTCGACAAAATAACAGCATCCGCACCTAAAGCCTCTCTCAGCATGCGTAGCGCTTCGCGCGACGTTTTGGCAGTAAATTTTCTAACGTTCATGACTGACCTCCAACAAGACTGGTGACTTTAATCGTTT
This sequence comes from Undibacterium sp. RuRC25W, assembly GCF_049339825.1. Taxonomy (NCBI): domain Bacteria; kingdom Pseudomonadati; phylum Pseudomonadota; class Betaproteobacteria; order Burkholderiales; family Oxalobacteraceae; genus Undibacterium; species Undibacterium sp. RuRC25W. The sequence goes on from NZ_JBMPPD010000016.1 coordinate 40,074, forward strand.
TCGTTTCTGGTAATTCCGCATGCGATAACACTTTCAATTGTGGCAAAGTGCGGCGCAGGAATCTGGACAACAATGCCCGTAATGGTGCTGGCACAAGTAAAACTGGCGTAACGCCCATTTGCTCTTGATGTTTAGCCGCGATATCGGCCTGGCTCGACAACGTATCAGCGAGTCCGGGCTCGATACCTGCGCCATCAGCCCCGCCAGTATTCAAGGCCTGCATCAACAAACGCTCAAGGCGACTATCCAATGTCATTACTGTCAATTCATTTGTGCCCGGGAAAATTTGTTGTACGATGGCTCGTCCCAATACGACTCGTACACGAGCAGTCAACTCATTTGCATCCTGGGTATGCATTGCATGCTCAGACAACGCCTCAATAATCGAGCGCATATCTCGGATATGAACGCCTTCCACAAGCAGATTTTGTAAGACTTTTTGCAGTGTCGACAATGGCAACAATTTAGGAATAAGGTCTTCCACCATTTTTGGCATTTCCTTAGCCAGATGATCAAGCAATGCCTGAACTTCCTGACGTCCAAGCAAGTCAGCCGCATTTGTAGTAATGACATGATTCAAATGTGTAGCAATGACGGTACTAGCATCCACAACGGTATAACCCATTGTTTGCGCGTGCTCTTTCATGCTTGCATCAATCCACACTGCAGGCAAACCAAAAGCGGGATCCGTCGTTGCTGGACCAGGTAAAGGACCTGCAACCATACCAGGGTTAATCGCAAGGAACTGCCCATTCATCGCCTCACCAGCACCCACCTCCACGCCCTTCAGCGCGATCCTATATGCGGACGGTTTAAGCTCAAGGTTGTCGCGGATATGTACTGGTGGCGACAAGAAACCAACCTCTTGTGCAAATTTTTTGCGAACACCTTTGATACGGCGCAACAACTCTCCACCCTGCGACTTATCAACAAGCGGAATCAGACGATAGCCAACTTCGAGACCCAAAGTATCAACAGGCAAAACGTCTTGCCAGGTAGCCTCCTCCATTTCTGCCGCTGGTGGCGGTGGCGCGTCTTGTTTGACTGGTTCTTGCGCTGCAACCTCAATACGTTTGCGCACCATGTAACCCGCACCACCCAAGGCGGAAGCCAAAAGAACGAATGCAATGTGCGGCATACCAGGAATAATACCCATACCACCAATAATTGCTGCGGTGATAAACATCACTTGCGGTTTGGCAAACAACTGACCAATCAACTGTCCACTGATATCCTGATCACTGGCAACGCGGGATACGACAACGCCGGCTGCGGTAGAAATAATCAATGATGGAATCTGCGCCACAAGACCGTCACCGATCGCCAACAAGGTGTAATTTTTCAGTGCATCTGCAAAGTCCAGATCATGCTGCACCATACCGACGACAAGTCCACCAACAACGTTAATCACCGTCACCATAATGCCGGCAACCGCGTCACCACGAACATATTTACTTGCACCATCCATCGCGCCATAAAATTCTGCTTCTTGGGCGACTTCTGTACGGCGACGACGCGCCTCTTGTTCTACAATCAAACCTGCATTCAAATCAGCATCAATCGCCATTTGCTTACCTGGCATTGCATCCAACGCAAACCGCGCACCAACCTCAGCAATACGTCCAGCACCTTTCGTCACAACAGTAAAGTTGATGATCGTCAAAATCACAAAAACGACAATACCGACGGCATAATTGCCACCAATCAGAAAATGTCCAAATGCCTCAATCACTTTACCTGCTGCATCAGGACCGGTATGCCCTTCGGTCAAAACAATCCGCGTTGACGCCACGTTCAAGGACAAACGCAGCATGGTACTTACCAATAACACAGTCGGAAAAACCATAAAATCTAATGGCTTTACGGTATATAAACTGGTCAGCAAAACAATCACAGCAATCGCAATATTGAAACTGAAAAAGATATCCAGAGCAAACGCCGGCAAAGGCAAAATCATCATGGACAACATCAAAATGATCAGCAATGGTGCTGCCAATGCCCGACCATTGAGCCCGTTTAACCAAAGTGGTAGCTTCAGGCTGTTCATTCGATAACTCCTATTTGATTATTTGGATCTAATTCTTCTGGCACGTTGAGTTCGCGCGGCACCTCTGGTCTGACACCACCGCTACTACGGAAAGTACGCAATTGATAAACATAAGCCAGAACTTCCGCTACTGCGCCATATAATGCTTCTGGAATCTCATCACCCAGATCAGTGTGCTTGTATAACGCACGTGCCAGTGGTGGCGCCTCCAATAGAGGCACATTGTTTTCTTTCGCCAGTTCACGAATTTTCGCTGCCACTTCATCCGCACCTTTCGCCACAACTTTAGGCGCTCGGTTGCCCCCTTCCGTGTATTTCAAGGCCACAGCAAAGTGCGTCGGATTAGTGACGACAACGTCCGCAGTCGGAATCTCTGCCATCATCCGACGCCGCGCCATTTCACGTTGTTGCTGACGAATCTTGGCTTTAATTTGCGGATTACCGTTCGCTTCTTTTGATTCTTGAATGACTTCCTGACGTGTCATCTTGAGTTTATTGGCGTATTGCCACATTTGGTAAGGCGCATCCACCGCTGCAATAGCAACTAGCGCCCCAACGATAGAGATAAAACTTATCAGCAGCATCCGGCCTACATGTGGAATACCATTGGCAAGGTCCTCAAGAGCCAAACCAAAAATAGCTTCTTTTTGATGAGAAATCACCATCCATGCAACCGCGCCGACGAGAATCGTTTTAACAATCGCTTTTAACAACTCGACTAAAGCGCGCACGGAGATCATATTCCCCAATCCAGAAATAGGATTAAGCCGCCCAAAGTTTGGCTGCAAGGCTTTAGCACTGAATAACCAACCACCGATCAACACCGGCGAGCCGAGTGCCACGATCACTAAAACTGCGGCAATAGGGGCAAATGCAATGACAACACTCAATAAGTGCGTCGCGACTTGCATAATCAAAAGATTAAAATCAAACGCTGCCTCACGCTCAAAACTCAGTCCAGAAATCAGATTTTGCTGCAACTGATTCACCATACCGCCACCCATCGCCCAAAAAGCACCCCCTGCAGCGAACAAAATGGCACATGTAGAAAGCTCACGAGAACGCGGCACATCCCCTTCTTCGCGCGCCTGCTCGAGGCGCTTCGACGAGGCCGGTTCTGTTTTTTCGAGATCGCTTTCTTCGGCCATTGCCAACTCCTGTCATTTCCATAAAGCAATAATTGCTTTATTTACGCAAAGATACAGGTGTGATTATTGAATATCAGAAGAGAGTTAGATGCGACGAATAAGGGAGTAAATACCCGTTTATTCAATCACTGAGCCATTTCAGAGGGAAAATGGCGGCAAAATTGATGCAGATCGTCCTGATCAGACCACAAAAAAACACCGCCCAGCGACGAAGAACCTGCAATGAATAAATTACGCTGACTTAATCGCTTGTACAAGCAGAGGCCATACCGCCTGATGAGAACGGCGAAACCAATCGATATGTCCGAGCGATTTCAGACCAAACTGGGCTGGACGCACACAGTGAACCTGTTTTTCTGCACTTGGGAAAGTCGACATCAGATTATCAACCGTTTTCGCATTCGCAATGTCATCGTCTTCGGCATAGAAGGCAATAATAGGCATGCCAACATCCCGATGAAAATCCATTTCACTGCGACCACGTATCGCGTTAGTCGCATAGCCTCCTGCAGCACACCACTCGCCCCACTGCAGAGCGACACGCGAGGGCAGATTTTCACCCAATCCGATGACAGCGGTCGGACCATAACCAAGTAATTTGATTCCAATTGGGACAAACAACCTTAAACCAAAGCGGGCTTTGATAGAAAACGCCCAGCGCATACGAGAAAACCAACCCGTCGATACCGACACACCAACAACACGCGCGATTTTCGCGTGGTTAGGCATCAATCCCATCATCTGTCCGCCTGCGCTATGCCCTAGCAATACTACTTGCTCGCTCGCTGTACGCGCCAGTAAGCATTCAAGCGCCGCAACTTGGTCCTGGCACCCCCAATCCTCCAAACTGGCCTGTGACCGCTTTAACTCTCCTCTCAGGGATAAGCCAATTCCACGATAATCAAACACCAACACATCATGCCCCTGCTCGCTGAGCCACGATGCAAATCGAAAATAAAAATGCTGCTTAACGCCGGTCGCCGGACAAATCAGCACCGGCAACTCAGTACTCTCGACACTGCGACGAAAAAAATGAGCCACAAGCGATACGCCGTCGGCACAGTTGATTTCAATACGGTCAGGTTCTTGCGCAGCAGTATTCATATTGGATAAATTTTTCGACAAATAAATGAAACGACGTGACATGGATAGAAGAATTTCTCATGATAGTAACCCGAGAATTTGGTTCTTTCGTAGAGTTACAGTTCTAGTCTGACCTCATCGCAGCACGCCCGCCCATCTAGGAAGCCCTCTAAGCAGCGCTATCCATCAAGCACAAACAAGCAAGCAAGCGCGAGGTATAATTTAAGGATAGGACATGACCAAAACACGCAGGAGATGCAATGAAAAAATTACCCATCTTGGCAACCTTGTTGCTTACGCTCTTCGGCAGTCAAGCAAGCTTCGCCGATGAAACTATCGTCATGCTGCGCCACGGAGAAAAACCAGCTGCAGGTCTTGGTCAACTCAACTGCCAGGGTCTGAACCGCTCTCTCGCTTTACCTCGGGTACTGCAGCAAAAATTCGGGACACCTGCAGCGATTTTTGCTCCCAACCCAGGCATTCAAAAGAACGATCGTGGCACGCTCTACAATTACATTCGCCCGCTGGCAACCATAGAACCGACTGCCATCTCTCTACAACTTCCGATTAACACGCAATTCGGGTTAGATGACATTACTGAACTTCTGAAAGCCGTGATCACGCCTGACTACGCAAATGCCACCATCTTCATCGCTTGGGAACATCGCCTAGCAGAAGAGGCAGCGCGTAAAATGTTGACAACCAATGATGGCGACCCAACAAGTGTTCCGTATTGGGATGGCAATGACTTCGACAGCATTTATATCGTGACAATTAAAATCAATGAACAAGGCAAACGTGTTGCCAGCTTCCGCCTAGATAAGCAAGAATTAAACAATTTACCCGATTCTTGTCCGAAATAACGAGCAGATTGTTTTTTTGATAGTTTTCAGTGCGCGATGAGCACTATATAAGCTCGGTTTTGAACACGGGCTTTTTTATGCAAAATGGGAGTGAAAAACAAAAAACCCTGCAAAGCCTTGATTTCTCTAGCTTTGCAGGGTTTTCTGCGTTACGTCTGATGTCGATATGGTGCCGAGGCCGGAATCACAAATTAAACTTAACCATTTGATTTTTATAGATAAAAAATATTTCTCAAAATAAAATACCAACAAATGTACCAACAAAAATTAAAACATCTCAATTTGTTATTAAATTGCAACACCAAATCGGATAAATACATTAATTTGCAACTTAGGCATTGAGGAGTAGTCTTGCCTACTCGAAAATCCACTCAACTGATATAAATCACAGGTACTTCTGATTTCCAAAGTCACCAATCACACGCGACCTTTTGAGTTCCAACCAATAGTTGCAGTTAACTCAAGTTTTATTACAAATTCAATAAGTATTTTCTCTCACCAGAGGTGGCGTCATAACTATTTGGTAATTTACCGTTAATCAAACCTTTTAGCTGGAGTGTTCATTTCTTGACTAGCGCTCATACATTTTGCGACGAATAAGGTTCATCTTTTTAGGTTAGGATAGCTTGCCCGCATCGCGAAAATCTACGTTGAGGTTTCGCAACTATTTCCTTTGCTTCGACATCGTATAACCAATTGGCACCGGTTTGAATTGCCTTTTTGTACCATTTCGGCGTTGTTCAGATCGAAGTTGCTGGTAATCGATCTCTCCTATCACATAGTAGTCGCTCACCCCTCCTTTGACTTGTACGACATCTCGAGCATAGTCTTGAACCGCAGGTGCCCTGATCCGACTATCGCCAAACTTACGATTATTAGCCTGAACGACGAAAGCATGCAAATCGTTGGCACTAGACTCAACAAGAGAAGAAAAAGTTTTTGTGTCCGGATTCCACTCTAGAGCAAACAACGTGTCTATCTCACCTCGAAGTGAATTACGATGCAAAATGTTTGTAAGATCACTGCAAATGAGTACCGAAAAATAGAAGTCTCGGTGACAGTACAGTGTCGGTTTGGCTTTCGCGCCGGTGGGCCTGTAGAGTTCCCCTGCCTTTAACTTTTTAAGTCCCTGCTTCTCTGCGTGCGCGGGCTCGAACTTTGACTGCAAAACTACCACGCTGCTTGCATACCCTGGCCAGTCAGTCGTCAATGACACCAAGCTATCGTTCCTCAGCTTTTTGTTAGTCCGATCACGGTGATATTCGACACCAGCCAGCATAGATACACCGTTGGCTGCGAGCTTCCTAGCAGCACGAAGTGCCCATCGCAGTGGAATACTTAACTCCGGCATCACAATATAATCTGGTCGCTTCTGCTCCTTCAGTATTCGATTAATCAATCCATTAAAGGCAACATATCGGCTTACGGACCTATCCTGAATTCCGCATGCTGCCGCAGCCCATTGATCCTCTGAAGTCTCCAGACTTGTCAAAGCAACCCTAATACGTTCCCTCGGTCGCCCTGGGGCAATAAAGCGTATCGTCGGAGAGTCTTCATCATTTGGCGAATACCCGATTGGTCCGGCAGTGACCACCTCGGCACCTCGAATGAATCGGATGACACTCTTAAAGAGTGCTGAGTCTGATAGGACTGCTGGCGCCACGAGGCCAATCTCGTCAATGCGAAGCGGGCGAGTAGGAAATGCCAATGCAGGCCAATGAGGAACTTTCAGATCAGTAGCATCTTGCCGGAAACGTCGTATTGCGCCAAGTCGCAGTTGCCGTCGCACTTCCATTTCGCGAGGAACTTTCGGGCCTTTCTCATCAACCTGCTGATATTGGAACCAGTGTTCTTTGTATGGTCGGCGCCCCCAATCGGAGAGCAGCACTTGATTCACCAAAGTTTCGAGTGATCTAACAGAGGCTGGAACCCTGACATGGCTGCTCAGCTTTTTAATCTTACGAAGAACACTCAGGTAGCCACCACTCAATTCCGCCGACCGGAGAGTCCCAGCCTGAAGTCCAGCCTGCAACAAAGCGTGTGCGTATTGTTCAAGACAAAGTTGGAATCCGGCCTCCTGATCAAATTGACCAAGCGAGGTTGTTGATCGAAGAAGAATTGAAATCTCGACTAGATCAAGAACTAGCCGTTTGGCTCTCTGAATGTCCCCGCAGCTAAGCATTAAGCCAAAAACGCGTGGGATATAGCCGAAGTAGTCAAAGAACCCTACTGGCGTCACCACATGACGACTGACTAGACCATAAAACTCCTCGCGCAGCGATTGCCATGAATTAGGCGCCAAATCTGCCGCATAAGTTTCAATGTCGCTAAGTAGAAGAGAGAACCCTAGTCTTCTAACCGAAACCACATCGGCTTTTCTGAGCGCATCTGCCTGCAACGCAGCATTTGGAGTTGCAAGAAGAGCTCGAGATGCCATTGCAATTCCCGACTCGGGCACAAATGGCAGTAGTCTGTACTCACTTGACTGCTGCCGGATTTGATCTCTGATGTGATGAACAAGGTCGGAGCCGTGTGCGGACGAGAGCGCAAAAATCTTCTGTTTCGGGCCAGCAAAAACAAGCTCCGAGTCCTTGGCATATGGCAGATTAATGACTAAAGAATCCGGAGACCCAGCAGTCCTTCTAACTGATACGAGTGGATTTAATGCTTCTGCAATGCGAGCAGTTACGGGCTGAGCGCCATGATCTCGTCCCTTCGAATCCAAAACCAAGAAAATGTCATCAACATAACGACCGTAGTACATGGGTTCAAGGTTGGTAACAACTGTACGATCAAACTCAGAGAGCAGTACATTAGCTATGATCTTCGAAGCCGAAAGGCCCACTGGAGTTGCGCCATCTGGGCGATGGGCGTGGTCCGGAGTGCTTTGATACCAAGTGTCAATTGCGCAAAGCAATCGTTTCGTGAATCGCTTCTCTGCAGATGTAAGTGTCAACCCGATAGATTCCAAGAAAGCCTTTCTCAGCAGAAACTTCGGCGAAACACGGTGATAGAACTTCTCGATATCCATCGTGATGGCAAGAATACTACTTCCAGCATCAAGTGCACGATTCATGGATGATAACCCCCGTTCTCGCCAATCTCGATAAGCAGAGAAGTACGGAACAAACAGTCCAGGCGTCGAAAAATTCACACCTGGAGCATTAATTCTTTCGTCGGGAAGACCACTGCTTGATCTTCTAAGCCGATTTCCAAAAGAGGTTTCTCTATCCAATGCCGCGTCAAAAAGATGTCCAACGAACAATATCCACAATGCCGATACAATTTGGAAATCGACTGTAGGCCGAATTACCAAACGAAGTGCTGCGAGGGCTGGTTCTTCCGACTCATCGAAGCGGTATTGCCAGTCTTCTCTTGGATCCAACGCCCGGAAGTGACCATCATTACTCAAGTCCCATGCACTGCAATCAATCGACTTTGGCAAATAAGCGTGATCACCGATAAAATTCGAATCTGTCGACCAAGTAGCTGATGGTTCCAGCAAGCGTGATCGGAGTCTACGGAGATTTACATCTAAATCCTGTTCATACCTTGTAAATGCTAGGGCATGAAAGTGGGTATTTTCATAAAAAGCCTCTGATTTAGCCTTCCTATATGCAACATACAAACTTCCTAGGCTGAACATTTCCGAATGTGACACTGACATTTTTATCCTTTACTGAGGTCCACATAGGCCACTTTGAGTGACCTAGACCCTGTCTTTATCTACTTCTTGTAGTCCTTGGTGCGACAGGTCAATCACCCAAAACTTGGATTATCTGACCTGCCGAAAAAAGTTCCACCTAACACGACCTCACACTAAAGCCTAGTTAACTCTCAAGGTCCATTGGACCCAGTGACGCAGCCCAGAGCTCGATTGCAAATAAAGGCGATGTCACCTCGTTTGGAACTGGTCGAACGGATTTTTCGTTTGTTCATGAGGTTATTCCGCGCCTTGATCGACTTGTTTGAGCTCAGCGAACTTAGAGGCCATAGTTGGGTTCCCACGAGTAAGTTTTTTTATGGTGACATCCTGCGCTTTGTCGTTGGCTAGTCGCAAATTGCGGTCTGCACCGAGCAGGGCATCTTTAGTTTTTTGAAAATGGTCTATCGATTTGTCGATTTCGTCGATGGCTGTTTGAAAACGACGCGAAGCCAGATCATAATTTTTGCCAAATGCATCCTTGAAGTCATCAAGCTGGTTTTCAAAGTTCGTGATATCGATGCTCTGTGACTTTACCAATGTCAATTCGGTTTTATATTTGAAGGAGTTCAAGGCTGCGTTGCGTAGCAATGTTATGATCTGAATGAAGAACTGCGGACGAATTACGTACATCCTAGGGTATCGGTGCGATACATCTATGATGCCTGTGTTGTACAGTTCGCTCTCGGGCTCCAGCAGTGACACCAGCACCGCGTATTCGCAGCCCTTTTCGGTACGGTCTTTGTCCAGCTCTTTGAAAAAATCTTCGTTTTTTTTCTTTGTGGCAGTGGTATCGCTTTCATTCTTCATCTCAAACATTATCGAGACAATCTCTGTACCCGCCTCGTCCGTATCTTTGAAGATATAATCGCCCTTACTTCCGCTGCTTGCATCGTTGTCTTTTTCAAAGTAGGCGTATGGAAATGCTGTGGCGCGGAGGCGATTGAACTCGGTCTCGCAGTGCTGCTCGAGCGTTTCACCCACCATCTTGGTGGAAAGCTTAGCCTTGAAGTCTTTCAATCGTTCAATCGCTTCTTCACGCTCCTTGATCTGGAGTTCATATTTTTCTTTAAGCGACTGTTCTGCCAAGCGTTTTTCGAGCTTGGCTTGCTCAAGACGATTTTTGAACTCGTCCCGCTGCTTTTCGACCTCACTCACAGCTTGGGTAACTGCCAGTTCCCGGTCTTTTGTCGCCACGTTCAATTGAGCGCGCAGCGCTTGTATCTCGGCAGCACTGACCGCGCTGGCCTGCTGCACGCTGGGCTTGCGCCAAAGCGGTGGCAGCCTCACTATCGCGCCTAGCTTGTTCCAACTGGTGCACCAGAGCATCGCGCTCTTTTTCTGCACTGCTGAGCGCTTGAGCTATTGCGAGTCGTTGCTCTTGATTCGCAGCAACAACCTTCGCTTGTAAGGCAACTATCTCTGAATCCTTTGCTATGGCAGCTTGCTGAAACTCTGCAGCAAACCGTACCTTGACCAGCTCTAAAGCACTTTGTTTGTCCTTCTCTGCCAATTCAAGCCTGTCGTGCAGTTGCTGCTCAAACGCACTGTCGCGCACTTGCCTCAAGATGTCGGCGTAACCAGCTTCATCGATCTTGAAGGCTTTGTTGCAGTGGGGGCAGATAATTTCATTCATGTCTAGTTTCCTCTCACCTTAGCCAAAATTTGTATTAGCTGTTCCGGTACAGATCCAGCGGCCTTAAGGGTCGCCGTACGATAGGCTAGTTGATTTTTTGCGAGAGTAATACCTGTAACTATCTCGATTTGAGAGCAGGCGGCAACCCATTCTGGCCACTCTTCCGACAAGAGCGATTCGAGATGATCTTTAAAGATCGCCACTTCGTTCAATACGCGAGCTGTCGGAAAATCGTCCTCAGGTATGCCGAAATATCGCAGAAGCTTACGATTTTCAGATACATGGTTGTTCCGCTCTTTTTCGATTTCTTCAAGCTTCTTGTTTTTTGCCTTTGCGCGAGCCTCAAAGCCCCCATCTGCATCAAATAATGCATAGACGGGCACACCGATTGCACTGAGGATCGCATGTGCAAGTGGGATGTTTGTTTTTGAACCTACAGGTACAATCGAGACACCAGCAACTTCAAGCGATCCAGGTGAAGTTCTGTCACTGATACCATAGAAGACGGAAGATTCTGTCGGCCCCTCAACCAAGAACGCGCTGTTGGCAAAAAGAGCCGAGGAAAGTTGTTCCGCCACATTGTGGTCAAGTCTCCGATCAACCACGTCTGGGTCCACTATCCCTTTAAGTTTGGCTTTAACATCCGCAACGGTTGCCCAATGAACCGAGACTACAGGTATTTCATCAGCCGACCTAGTGAGTCGCCTAACCTGACTGAAATAGCGCGCTTCAAGAAAATAGGGACTGTGCGTCGCATAAGTCACCTGAATGCACTTCTCTGGGTCTTCTACAAGAGAGCGGAGCACTTTTGCAAATGCCTGCGCCTGAATTGGGTGTTGAAATAGTTCCGGCTCTTCAATGGCTAAGCAGATGACCCCGTCATTAGACGCTGCACCCGACTGAGCCAAAAGCTGCAGAGCCGAGATCAGAATCGTCCTCTGAAATCCATGCCCTTGTCGTTCTACGGCTGTCTCGGTTACACCATCGAGAACCGCCACTTCGAAAGAGGTCTTAGGAGCCTTAAGTTCAACTTCTGCTGGAGAAACCGTGACAGCACGACCCGGCGAGTAGGACGCAACGACTGCGTTAAGCTTAGTCGTCATTGCATTGAGCTGAACCTTGAACTTATCCTCATACACCTTCTGTTGCTTTGCCCGAGACTCCTCGACAATCCTCGCAATCTCTTCATCAGCTGCGGCACGGTCCACTGAACGCTCTAGGATACGGCCGATGATGCTAGATTTGCCGTCAACTGACTCCTCTCTGGCGCGCAGGTCTGCGGTTACTAAGACGAAGTCAAAAAGTCCGCTCATTTTGCCTCCGCTATTAAAGCCGAAAAAGTTGGTCTGAAGCGCTTCTAGAGCATCCTCGAGCTTTTCTGTGTTTGCCGCTTCCCAGGTTGTCATCGCTTCCTCTACGGCAGGGCCTGTGTTCGCAACTGGCAGGCCTAGCTCTGGACGGCTGGCTCGGAGTTCTTTGTATAGGTCCTTCTTTACGGTTGCGCCAGCCGCGGCTTTGATGGCGTTGAATTCAGGAAAACTCTTTGCGTTGGCAGAAAGCACGTCAGCCCCTTCTGGGGAGCGACGTCTCCAAGCTGTAAATGTGGCTGCACCTTTTGGAGTGTACTTACCAAGCGCATCCCGATCCTTGGCGGTGAGATCACAAAACGTAACTTGGACTTCAATTGTGTCATCAGACGCTCCAAATGAGCAGTCTTTTTCAGTTAATACCCCAGGTTTGCCGTTGAAAAACCAATCAAGCGCATGCAGCACAGTCGATTTGCCTGCGCCATTTGGTCCGATGAAGGTCGTCACCGAGTCGAAAGGGATCGTTACGTCTTTTAGTGCCCGGAAATTCTTGATGCAAACAGATTGAATCTTCATTACAGTATTACCCTCCTGAGTCCGTGCTTCTATCTTGTAAATACTTCAGCAATTTCAATTCAACTTTTTCTCCCTCAGTTTGGCGTTGAGCTCTACCTTTGGGTTGAATTGTCTCTCGTTGACTAGAACGCTTGCGGCTTTCAAGCTTACAGAGATGCTTGGACGATCCAATAGTCAAGCGCTAAAGTCATCGCAGCCCACTAAAAGTCTCTCAGCAAACTTACTCTCGAAAAGTAGCTGCTACACAGAGGAAACCTGATAAATGGGCGCACTGCCGCGATTAGCCTTGTGTCGCATCCATTCTGCGCACTCCTCTGCAATTGCGCGCTGAGTCAGCTTGTTGGGCAATTGAATCTCGCACTCACACCCAAACGACTCCGTTAGCAGTTAGCATTCGGACTGTGGAATTCTTTACTTTCCTTGCGAAGCCTGTAGGTGACCTCTTTTGTAGTGAACGTCGGCGAGGGAAAAATGAATTGAAGCTCATCGATTTTCTCTAGTTCAGGCTTCCGCGCCACATATGATCCTTCACTTTAATCAACAGAAAATTACATATTTTTGGTTCCGTCTTTTCCGCTAAACATAACCACCAAAATCGCCCACTAACATGACCCGCAACTTCATAGAATTTGTCTGCAAATGTGGAGCATGACGAAAATAGTCGTACCAAATATCAAATGCTTGACCTTCACTGTCTGAAGAGCATCAAACTGCCCCCAATACCTATCAAATGCCAACGCTTTTCAAAAGCCACAGATCAAGCCATTTGCCGAATATTAATTTCCAACAATAAGCAGGGACCTCGAATATTCACCGTAACGATAACTTTACCTGCTCGATTGAATCAATTTCGTCGGGCCATTACCACGTGGTGCAAATACGTGCTCTAACGATCACTTGAAAGTAAATAACAGTGCCATTTATTCCAACTCATTGACTCATGCAATAATGAGAGATATAAAAAAAACATTATCAATTTTAACAGATTAAAGCATTTCTGTGAGCTGATAACATTTGGGGTACGCCATCAAGAACGCCACCGTTTTTATCGAGATATATCAAGAAAGAGTAGTTAATTATTTACCTCATAGGCAATTCGGCACAAATAGCCTTCCCTGAAGGAGTATTGCTCCCCTTAATAAATCCACAACAAACATGCTATTTCTCAGCTTTCCGAGGTGCGCAAATATAACAACGTTTTCTTTGCGCACTATCTGCGCACCTTGGACATTTTTGATAGGTGCGACACTTAACTTCCAGCTTTTTGCATCACCTGAACGACAAATGATTGATTTCGACAAAGAAAACGACTATATCGCACCATCAGATGATCATCTATAAATCAAAAGACAAAGCATCAAGAATCTGAAAATCAAAGACATACCTGGCATATCTATAAAGCAGTTCAGTTTTTGAACTTGACAAATCAATTCAGTCGAAAGTAAAAAAATGAGCGGAACCTATTGATTTATATAGATTTCCGCTCAATTTCAATGACTCATTTCCTTGTTAATATTTTGTAGCGATGGAAAGGTCCTATGTTCAGATAATGAATTGGAAAATTCAATCTCCAATACATTTATTGAAGCAATATATGCATCATTCTGTACAGGCGACTTTTTCTTGGCTTGCTTTTGCACACCATCAGCTTTCAACTTACTGCAACCATTAGTTAAAGCCAATTTCGCCTCTGCAACGGTTTTAAACGCCTTATATTCATCAGTAACCTTTACCGCCTGAATACCAAGTTTTGGAATATCAAATACGGGTAAATCTGTGAACCTATAAAGAGAACACACCCGAGTTCCCTGCTTCAAGCCACCAGCCCTCGTTAAGGAAATAAATCCCAAGGACCGCAACTCATAAAGTGCCTTACACAAGGTAGCAGGCGACTTCCAACCCCTATGCTTCAAATCAGAAAGTACAGCGCTAATATTTCCGTTATTGTTACCGTTGTACGTTATTCTCATATCTATCAGCAATACTTTTGCAGAGGCACTAAGAACTCGATACGCTGGCGAATTCAATAGTTCATGATACAACGCAACATACCGCCCCAATTGACCACCGCTCCTCTTAAGCTTTGCCATGATCATCTTCCTCGATTATTGAAATACGATCATGATTGGTTATTTCGATAGCGGCTCTCAATAAATACATCTACTTCTGATGCACTCCAGACAGTGACCGAATCACCCAATTTAAATGGCTTTGGAAACTTACCCTCCCGCACCCAGCGCCAAATTGTCGCTGGGCTCACGGGGAGTTTCCCCGGTTTATTTGCTGTGGTTGCTAACTCGCTGATTCTGATAACTCGTTGTGACATGAAATACCCCTTTAAGATACGCCGTAGCGCTGAGGGGATGAACTATGCACGAACAAAAATCAGAAAGCACTTACACCGTAGCGGCACAGTACGTACTTTGCCGCTACAGTTCATATCAATCTCGCAACCATTTCCTTGATATCGTTTGCTCCGTTACCTTTAACGGGTCTCCTTTCGTATCAACAAAACTATTGGCTACGATGTGCACATACACACGTGCAAAAGCGGACTTATTATTTCCATATTCTTGACGCTCACTACGCCATCTCTGCCTTATAAATACTTCTGCTTGCCTAAAGCCTTCATTTTTCTTCTTACCACCATCACTGGCGTTCATTCTCGCAGCGTTACGCTTCGCTTCTTTCTGGTGGTTCTTGAAGCTCACTTCCGCCTCAGAACGGATATCAATAATTTGTTTGTCTAGCAGGATTTTCTTTGCAAGGACTACTGCCTCCATTGCATCAATAACAAAATCTGCAATAAAGCTTAGTTGGCGTTGGTAGTCGTACACAAGTGAGTTTTGGGTTGAATTTTTTTGATCCTGAAAGATCCAATATGCCACCGTATCCAAATCGATTAATGCGTTGATTGCGAGTGCATTGGCTATATCTTCATAACTTCCGAATGAATCACCCAAATCGAGCAATACGTCAATTCGATCGAAGTCCTCCGCCTTAGAAACAGGACATTGATCGTGTTTTGAGTCTGGCCAGTTTTTAAGAAGATATACAATCTCTTCATACGATGAATTTGGAGGCGCATAATTTAACTCCCAGCCTCCGTGCTCACATATATTTTTAGCACGACAATGAATTTCTTCTTCTATTAAAAATTCAATCTCTTCGTCGATTCTTCGTTGTACAGTTTCAGCCAACTTAGCCCTCTCAACAAGAGGAATGTCGTTCAAAATACTATCTGCCATCCAATGGATGTATTTGATTTTTTTAAAACCAATAACTCTATGCTGGTTTAAAAACAAATCTAAATTTTCGAAGTAGTTACTACTCATCAGTCCACCATATAAATCAAATGCATCACAAGCTACGAAGAAACCGGTTCACCACTTGAATTTCGCAATTGATCCAAATAGTTTGCCCAGGTCTGCATCATGTTATAGCGCGCAGGCAAGTGAGCGGTTCGGTTATAAGCCCTACCGTTAGGATCTTTGACCGCATGCGCTAATTGATGCTCAATTAAGTCCACGCGCTGCTCGAGAACCTCATCCATGATCGTTCTAGCCATTGCTCTAAAACCATGACCGGTCATTACCTCTTTTGCATATCCTAAGCTTCTCAAGGCAGCATTGATCGTGTTTTCACTCATACAACGGTCACCAGTTCGAATGCTTGGAAAGACATACTTTCCATGCCCAGTTATCAAATGCATGCCCCGCAAAATCTCAACCGCTTGAGTCGAAAGAGGTACGATATGATCAAGTCCCATTTTCATCTTTACACCCGGAATTCGCCATTCGGCGAGCTCCAAGTCTATCTCTGACCATTCTGCCGATCGAAGCTCACCAGGACGGACAAAAACCAATGGAGCAAGACGCAAAGCGGCTTTGGCATATGGGTGGCCAGAGTAGGAATATATTGCACGCATTAGTTTTGCGACCTCAGATGGCTCTGTTATCGCGGCATAATTAGTACTCTTAGCGACTGTGAGCGCACCTCTTAGATCAGCTGTGATATCCCGCTCAGCCAAGCCAGCTGCCACAGCAAAACGCATTACCTGCCCGCACACCTGCTTAATACGATGTGCCGAGTCAATCGCCCCTCTGGCCTCGATTTTCTGCAATAGAAATAAAATATCCCTAGGCTTCAAAGAGGATATAGCCGACTTACCAACAAATGGAAAGACGTCTTTGTTTAACCAATTCGTTACTTTTTCCTGAGTAGTCTCGGCGCGCGATGTAGCCGTTTTTGATAACCACGACAAAGCAACCGCTTCAAATGTATTTGTTGCATCTATCAATTGAGCATGCTTTTCAGACTTTTTCGCCTCGCCCGGATCAACTCCATCAGCAAGTTGCTCCCTCGCCCTCTCCCGCCTCTGACGTGCCTTAGCAAGTGAAACCTCTGGATATACACCTAATGCAAGGGTTTTTTGTTTGCCTAGGTATCTGTAGCTTAAGCGCCAGTACTTTCCAGCCCCCTTTACTAAAAGGAATAACCCATGCCCGTCAGAATGTTTATCACCTGCGGCGGATCCGGAGTGTTTTACTTGGCGTATGAATGTATCAGTTAATGGCATAAATCTCGGTGTTGGTATCTAAATTGATGGTATTTGTAAGTACCAACATAGATACCAATAAAATGTTGGTATCTGATGTTACCGCCTGAGACAGCTTAAGACAACAAAAAACCCGCCATACTAGGAAGCATGCGGGTTTTGAGATGATGTGATACTTGATAAAATGTGTGATTGGTGCCCGAGGCCGGAATCGAACCGGCACGCCCGCTATTAACGAAGCGGCGGATTTTAAGTCCGATGTGTCTACCTGTTTCACCACTCGGGCCCATCACTACAACATGCAATCTACGATTGCTTGCTCTGCATAGACAGCGTCTGGGACACTCTCTTTAATATGGAGGCGGGGGTCGGGATCGAACCGGCGTCTACGGCTTTGCAGGCCGCTGCATAACCACTTTGCTACCCCGCCAAGGGTGCGATTAATCTTACTAACTATCTTAGCTTGATTAATGTGCGGTACAACAACTACTGTAACAAAAAAGGGAAGCTGTGCTTCCCTTCAGAATCTGGAGCGGGAGAAGAGTCTCGAACTCTCGACCTCAACCTTGGCAAGGTTGCGCTCTACCAACTGAGCTACTCCCGCAGATACTGCGATACTTCAGGTACTACGCCATTTTGGAGCGGGAGAAGAGTCTCGAACTCTCGACCTCAACCTTGGCAAGGTTGCGCTCTACCAACTGAGCTACTCCCGCATCTGTACAACTTATTTCGCTGAGAAAACTTGGAGCGGGAAAAGAGGCTCGAACTCTCGACCTCAACCTTGGCAAGGTTGCGCTCTACCAACTGAGCTATTCCCGCATCAACGAAAGACCAGAATTATATAGTATTTCGAAAAACTGTCAAGTAAGCTACTTGAGATTCTCTGTGGATTCTTTAATTAACGGCCACGCTTTACGTAAGTAATAAAACATCGACCACACCGTTAACACTGCCGCGATCAACAAAAGCCACGAGCCTGGCAACACCATATCAACTCCAAATAGCGTGTCGTAATATAGGAGCATAGGAATCGCCAGCATTTGCGCCGCAGTTTTAATTTTACCCAGCGAACTGACTGCAACCGATTTGGATGCGCCAATCAATGCCATCCACTCACGCAACGCAGAAATCGTAATCTCGCGACCAATAATCACAAACGCAATAACTGCATTGACGCGATCCAATTGCACCAAAACCAATAGTGCCCCTGCCACCATCAACTTATCTGCAACAGGATCCAAAAAAGCACCGAAGGAAGAGGTCTGATTCCAACGACGCGCCAGAAAACCATCAAACCAGTCTGTCACCGCAGCGACGATAAAAATCAAGGTTGATGCCAACCCTTTTTGAAATGGATCCAACCATGTATCAGGCAAATAAAAAACACCGACAACAAGAGGAATTAACGCTACCCGTAACCAGGTAAGTAAGATAGGAAAATTAAATGGCATGACTTAATTATTTAGAATATTTCTCTGCATTATATTGATCTAACGGAGTCGCTTGTAAATTTCTTCTGCCAATTGGCGCGAAATACCTTCAACACTGGCAAGCTCTTCAACACTCGCATCGCTAACCCCCTTCAAACCGCCAAAACGCACTAATAATCGCTGACGACGTTTTGGTCCCACTCCTTCAATCTCTTCCAATTGCGATGTTTGCCTTGCTTTATCCCGCTTAGCACGCATACCCGTAATGGCAAACCGATGCGCCTCATCGCGAATATGCGCGATGAGCATCAGCGCGGCGGACTCTTTACCTAGTTCCTTTTCTTCGCGCCCATCAACAAATACCAAGGTTTCCAAGCCAACCTTACGCCCCTCCCCCTTGGAAACACCGACAATCAGACTAGTATCGAGCCCAAGCTCAACAAATACCTGCCTAGCCACCTCTACCTGCCCCTTGCCACCATCAATCAACACGACATCTGGCATTGTCGCCGAGGTCGGATCTTGATCCACGACTTTCTCATAGCGGCGAGTTAACACCTGGCGCATCGCCGCATAGTCGTCACCCGGCGTGATATCTTTGATGTTATAGCGTCGGTATTCGCTATTTTGCATCGCATGATGGTGAAATACGACACAAGATGCCTGTGTTGCCTCACCTTGGGTATGGCTAATATCAAAACATTCAATACGCAGCAATTCAATCTTATCTGCGTCTAGTTCCAACACGGTGGCCAAAGTACGCGTTCTGGCTTGCTGAGAACCTTGCTCTGACAGCAGCCTCGCCAGGGCCAGCTCGGCACCTTTAATCGCCATCTCAAGCCAAGCCCGACGTTGCTCTTGCGGTTGAAATGATAAATGAATTTTATGACCGCACTGTTCTGCCAACACCAACATCAAGTCCGGCGCATCCAGTGCAACATTCATGACGATCGTTAAGGGAATGAACTGGTCCACATAATGTTGCGCAAGGAAAGCGGCGATCACTTCGGCCTCAATCGATTCATCAGTGACAGCACGTACGTCGTCCACGTGACTAGGAAAATAAGCTCTGTCACCCAAATGCCGCCCTCCACGGATCATCGCCAGATTAACGCACGCGCGACCACCCTCTACGACCACCGCAATCACATCCAGATCGGCGTTACCGGTCGTCTCCATGCTTTGCTGATGCAATACTTTAGACAGCGCAGACATTTGATTGCGCACCACGGCTGCCTGTTCAAACTTCAGTTCTGCGGAAAAACCCAGCATCTTTGTTTCGAGATTTTGCATGACTTCCAACTGTCGTCCACGCAAAAAATCAGCGGCATTTTTGACATCCTGCTGATAATCTTCAGGCGTGATCAGATCCACACAAGGCGCACTGCACCGCTGGATCTGATGCAACAAGCAGGGTCTCGTACGATTAGCAAAAACACTATCCTCGCAACTTCTCAATAAAAACACACGCTGCAGAATCTGCATCGACTCCTTCACCGCCCAACCTGATGGAAACGGACCGAAATATTGGTGTTTTTTATCAACCGCACCACGGTAATAGGTCATGCGCGGTGTTTTTTCTGATGTAATTTTTAGATAAGGATAAGACTTATCATCCCGAAACAAAATGTTGTAGCGGGGACGTAACGCCTTAATCAGATTGTTTTCTAAGATTAACGCTTCCGCCTCACTGCGGGTCACCGTCGTTTCTAATCTGACGATCTTTTCGACCATCATCGCGATTCTGGGACTAGACAGGGTCTTTTGAAAATAACTGGTGACGCGCTTCTTTAAGTCTCGCGCTTTTCCGACATACAAGACCTGATCCTGCGCGTCAAAATAGCGATAAACGCCAGGCAAATGGGGTAACTGCGTAACTGTATCAACGACCTGCTGGCGAATATTTTCCGGAGTCTGTTCCATATCCAAGCTCATTTAAGTCCGCGCATTTTGTTCGACAATCACAAACGCCACCACCTGATCCACCTCATCACTAACGGAAACATGCGCACTCAAATAACGCTCATTCATCCAACATTGCAGATCATCACTCACCACCACCACCGGTCGCCCCTGATCACTGCTGAGCGTCTGCATATTGCGCAAGGTCATCGGCAACCGAACACCTGTACCGATTGCTTTTGAAAAAGCTTCTTTGGCGGCAAATCGGGTTGCAACATAGCGGATGCCACGTACCGGAGATTGTTGCTGACGCTCAAAAAAAGTCTGCAATTCCTGTTCCCCAAGTACTTTTTTGAGAAAACGATCACCACCGCGACTGACTGCGCGCGCTATTCGCTCAATAGAAACTATATCTGTACCAATACCGTAAATCACATGATCACCTAGCAGACAATCGCGACTTCACCAGCAATGCTTTCGTAGCACGCACTGCAACCTCCCAACCGCACAACAACGCTTGCGCCATGACAGCATCGTCAACACGCACCTGCACCACATCCTCAAGGTGTGCAATGAGCGCGATATCTTGCAACCGCAGGGACCCACCGACACTCACACTGAGACCGCGGCGTACGCATTCTGTCGCAACCGATGCGATCTGCGTCAGTTGCCGGGCACGCTGTGCATCATCCTTAGCCTCACACAACGAAGAACAATTCAGCCTGACAGCGGATATCCCCAATTGCGCAGCCGCTGCAATCTGCGCAACATCAGGCAACACATAGGCCGCCACTTGTTTACCGCAAGCATGCAATTTCTTCACAGCAGCGTCAGCTCCCAAGCATTGAGCGACGAGATCAACGACATCCACTGCGCCTTTCATCGGTGAACTTGAAACCAAACAGATCTGTCGTACTGATAACGTTGCAACCTGATCCAACATAACGTCCGCTGGCGCCACCTCTAGCTCGAAAGAACCGATCGAATTTCGAGATAGGAATTGCACGTCTGCTTCGATCGAAGACCATGTTGCCCCCTGAACAGAGAGCGAAATCTGATCCGCACCAGCCTCCTCTGCAAAGAGTGCAAGTTTGCGCAGATCGATCAGATCATTACCCAATTTTTCGCGCATCTCACGTACTGCATTCAAGCTAACACTCAGAGTAACTTGTTGACGCTGTTGATGGATATTCATAAGTTCTGCAAATCAATCAAAATTTGGCGGGTATTTAAAAATGCACCGTGCAAGTGGTGCGCGAGCAAGCTCCGCATCAGCATCTTGCTCTGAAATTGGGTTTGTAGATCTTGATAATCTCCAGAAACCATGTCGAGCAACGTCTTACCAATCACTACCGGCGCGGTGTCGGAGGCGGTTGATAGCCTGACACCTGTTTCAGGATCAACGACATAGCGAGCATCCGCCTGAACAGGCTCACGTTTACTCGTGCAAAAAGCGAGATCACTCAGCAAACCAGATTCACGCAACAACGATAACTCAAATTGGCGCAACACGGTCGTAGCGGGCTCATCATGCGCCAGTTGATTTAATGTGGAGACGTATTGATCAAACAGAATGGGATGCGCCTCATCACGCACCAGGAATTTCACCAGTAGTTCATTGAGATAAAAGCCGCATAGAAGCGCAGACTTTTCAAGAGGAAGCATCCCACCCACCCATTCAGCGGAAGTCAAAATCCGCATTTCAGACTTACCAGTCCAGGCAAACTGAAGTGGCTGGAAGGTTTGCAAAACACTCCGCAATTGAGAATGTGGACGCTTTGCACCCTTTGCAATTAAAGCGATCCGGCCATAATCACGTGTGAGCACGTCAACGATGACACTGGTTTCTTTGTAGGGCCAAGAGTGAAGTACAAAACCGGGTTGATTGGAAACCCGGCGTTCGCGTGCAGTTGTTTTTGCTGATAACAATTTGGTCTTGACGCTGCCTGATACCGTTTTGACGACAGACTCATCCACTCCATCCGGAGTAGTCTCATGGAGGCGTAAGACGACAGATTCCCCAGCACTCATGCTGTACTTATTCGTAACCGTATGCCCGCAAACCGGCTTCGTTATCTGCCCAACCAGACTTTACTTTAACCCAAATTTCAAGATAAACGGGGCCACCAAAAAGCTTCTCCATGTCAACGCGCGACTGGGTTGAGATATCTTTCAGACGAGCGCCCTTATTACCAATAACCATGGATTTATGTCCATCACGATCAACCAGAATAGCGATGAAAATCCGGCGCAAATTACCTTCCTGCTCAAATTTCTCAATCAACACCGTACTAGTGTACGGCAATTCATCACCGACAAAACGGAACAGTTTTTCACGAACGATTTCTGTCGCCAGGAATTTTTCACTACGATCCGTAATGTCATCTTCAGCGAATATTGGCGGGTTCAATGGCAAATATTTTCTCGCCTCACCTTCCAGATTTTCTAACTGAAAGCGCAACGTCGCCGATACTGGAACAATTGCTGCAAAAGAAAATAAGGCTGCAATCTTTTGCGCGAACGGCATCATGACAGCCTTATCTTTAACGCGGTCAGATTTATTAATGACCAGAATGACCGGCACATTTTTTGGCAGCAGATCGATGACCTGCTGATCTGCAGGACCAAACGTTCCCGCCTCAACCAAAAACAAAATCACGTCAGCAGCGGTGAGCGTTGTTGTCACAGTCCGGTTCAATGTACGGTTTAACGCATTCGAATGGCGAGTCTGAAAACCAGGCGTATCAACGTACACAAACTGTGTATTGTCTTTTGTCTGAATACCTGTAATACGGTGGCGTGTAGTCTGCGCCTTACGCGATGTAATACTAACCTTCGCGCCAATCAACGCATTCATTAACGTCGATTTACCAACGTTAGGACGACCAACGATCGCAATGTACCCGCAACGAAAATCGGGATTATCTAAAAGTTCATTCATGGAGTACTCAAGCTATCTTTGGGTGATGATTCGGGTTTGCTGGATTTTCTGACGCTTTTTTTGCATCAGTGTCTGGCGCATTTTTTGACTTCTCGGAAGTAGCATTTGCGTCAACCACGACTTCATTCTGTGGGGTCGCAATGCCAGCCAATTTCAACTGAGCCGCGCGCGGCTTCGATTTTCTGGAGGCCGGCGTTCGCGACAACACTTCAATTGCGGACTCTAATGCTAACTTCGCGGCCGCCTGTTCGCCTGCACGGCGACTACCACCAGTGCCAAACACCTGAATATCTAGCTTAGGTACCAAACATTCAATTTCAAACTCTTGGTTATGAGCTGCGCCATGGGTTGCAACGACGTTGTATTGCGGCAGTGCGATTTTTCTGCTCTGCAAAAACTCTTGCAGCAAGGTTTTGGCATCCTTGCCTAAGGTCGTAGGGTCTACGGACTCTAATATTGGCGCGTAAAGAGCACGGATAACCTCTTTTGCAGCATCAAAGCCAGCATCTAAAAAAACCCCGCCAAATAAAGCTTCCAAGGTGTCAGCCAATATAGATGGACGTCTAAAACCACCAGACTTCAATTCCCCTTCACCCAAACGAAGAAATTGTGACAGCTCTATTTTTTGCGCAATCTCATACAAAGTCTGCTGCTTGACAAGGTTTGCCCTTACCCGTGACAGGTCTCCTTCGTCGATATCTGCAAAACTTTCAAACAGCAAAGACGCGACAACACAGTTCAAAACGGAGTCGCCAAGAAATTCCAGTCGCTCATTATGTAAAACGCTATGACTACGGTGAGTCAGCGCCTGCTGCAATAAAGCGGAGTTACCAAACTGGTGACCCAGCCTCTTTTGCAATAATTGAAGATTCATACGTCAATCTAGTTATTCTGGCTTTTGGTGGAAAAACCACTTTTTACCGTTGTACCTTCGTATTCCAGCAATAATGTTGCTGGACCAAACAAAGGTATCTTTTTCTGATAAGAAAAACTAACATCCACATCATCACCATTTCTGGCGATGACCAGATCTTTACTTGTGATAGAAGTGATGTAGCCAACTTCTGCCTGCTTATCAAACGCAATCTGAATTTCGCGAACCGTCGTCCCCGAATTTTTCGCTAAGACAATTGCTTTTTTGATAGAAAAATATTCAATAGCTGTTGGAACGACTTTCATCGCTAACATCGCAATCAGTACGAGTATCCCTAAAGACAAAATCAAACCAATCAGTGATATTCCACGTTGAGATTTCAATTGACTATGGTGATGTTTATTCATTGCTACTTAGCTCCAAGTTGAATAATTTGATTATTTAAAACTCCCGACACGCTTGATATTGCCGAGATTCATCCAGATAAAGAATGCTTTTCCAACAATATTTTGATCAGGAACAAAACCCCAATATCGACTGTCGAGACTGTTATCGCGGTTATCGCCCATCATGAAATATTCACCTTCGGGCACTACACAAGAGAACCCATCACTATTGTATGTACAATTTTCGCGCTTAGGGAAATTATGCGGGTCACGTACAAAAGAGGGTGACTGATCGTCATTCAGAATACTGTGAGTAACGCCCGTCAGATTTTCAGAGTATTGCTTAAAATAAGTCAGATGCTCATCATCCAGAAAATCAGGCTTAGCCTGATATGTTATTTCATTTCCATTAATGATTAAACGTTTATTTTTATACACAACCTGATCACCTGGAACACCAACCACTCGCTTAATGTAATCGACTGACGGGTCCTCCGGATACTTAAATACCATCACATCACCACGTTGTGGATTTCCAACTTCAATTACTTTTTTGTTCAAAATTGGCAAACGGATACCGTAAGTATATTTATTCACCAATATCAGATCGCCAACAAACAGCGTAGGCAGCATTGAACTCGATGGAATTTTGAACGGTTCATACAAAAATGAGCGCAAAAAGAAAACTAAGGCGATAACGGGGAAAAAACTGCCCGAGTACTCAACCCAAAGTGGCTGACGCAAAATACTCGCTTCGATTTCTGCGCGTTTATTTTCTTCAACGCGAATCCCTTCGCTAGCAAGCTTTGCATTTCGCGCATCATAGGCAGCCAACGCAGCATCCGCTGCCGCACGGCGCTTTTTTGCCAATACAAATACATCCAAAAACCAGATAACGCCCGTACCCAAGGTAAGAACGAACAAAATCAAGGCAAAATTTCCTAAAATCGACTGAAAACTCATTTTTCATCCACTTGTAAAATTGCCAAAAATGCTTCTTGAGGGATCTCTACTGAGCCCACTTGTTTCATGCGTTTTTTACCTGCTTTTTGCTTCTCAAGCAATTTGCGCTTACGACTGATATCGCCGCCATAGCATTTTGCCAATACATTTTTACGCAAAGCCTTGACGTTTTCGCGAGAAATGATATTTGAACCAATCGCCGCCTGAATCGCCACATCAAACATTTGGCGTGGAATCAATTCGCGCATCTTGGCGGCAACTGCGCGACCGCGGTAATGACTATTCGCACGATGAACGATAATGGCCAAGGCATCCACTTTTTCACTATTAATCAGCATATCGACTTTAACGACGTCAGCGGCGCGGTTTTCTTTAAACTCGTAATCCATTGACGCGTAACCACGCGACGTGGATTTGAGACGATCAAAGAAATCCAGCACAATCTCAGCCATTGGCATTTCATACGTCAGCTTCACTTGCCTGCCGTGATAGCTCATATCAAGTTGTACGCCACGCTTCTGGGTACACAATGTAATCACTGAGCCAACATATTCTTGTGGCATATAGAGGTTCACGGTCACGATTGGTTCGCGAATCTCTTCAATCTTGGATGGATCCGGCATTTTAGATGGATTATCGACCATCAAAATACTACCGTCAGCCATCACCACCTCATATACAACCGTCGGCGCGGTTGTAATCAGATCCATGTCAAATTCGCGCTCGAGGCGCTCCTGCACGATTTCCATGTGCAACAAACCAAGGAAACCACAACGGAAGCCAAAACCCAACGCCTGCGAAACTTCCGGCTCGTACATCAACGCCGCGTCGTTTAATTTCAACTTCTCAAGAGAATCACGCAAGGCATCATACTGGTTCGCCTCTACCGGGAATAAGCCAGCAAACACCTGTGGTTGAACCTCTTTAAAACCTGGCAATGGTACTGCTGCAGGCTTATTTGCGACCGTTATCGTATCCCCCACCTTCGCAGATTTCAGCTCTTTGATGCCAGCAATAACAAATCCAACCTGCCCAGCCGATAAGCTCTCACGACTCAATGACTTAGGAGTGAATACACCAACACTCTCAACGAGATGCTGTGCTTCTGTCGCCATGAACAAAATTTTATCTTTCGGCCGCAGGGTACCATTCACAATGCGTACCAGCATCACAACACCAACATAATTATCGAACCAAGAGTCGATAATCAAGGCTTGCAAAGGCGCATCAGGATCACCTTTTGGAGGTGGCACCTTTACAATCAATGACTCGAGAACATCGAGCACACCGAGGCCAGTTTTAGCAGAGCAATGAACAGCATCAGTTGCATCAATACCAATAACCTCTTCGATTTCAGAGCAAGCATTCTCAGGATCAGCGGATGGGAGGTCAATTTTATTGAGCACAGGAACAACTTCCACACCCAACTCAATCGCGGTATAGCAGTTAGCGACCGTTTGCGCCTCTACCCCTTGAGATGCATCCACGACCAGCAAAGCCCCCTCACAAGCAGACAACGACCGACTTACTTCGTAACTGAAGTCAACGTGACCAGGCGTATCAATCAGATTCAAGTTATATATCTGACCGTCTTTCGCCTTGTAATTCAGGGCGGCAGTTTGTGCTTTAATGGTAATTCCACGTTCGCGCTCAATATCCATAGAATCAAGGACTTGCGCTTCCATTTCGCGATCGGAGAGGCCGCCACATAATTGAATAATGCGATCGGCCAGCGTGGACTTGCCATGATCGATATGGGCAATAATAGAAAAATTCCGGATGTTATTCATTGAAATTACAAAAAAATACTAAGGTGAGGCGAAGACCAGCTAAAAAAAAGCGCTCCAGTCTGGGCAACGATCCCCAGGCGAGCGCCTTCAGTTTGGGTTTTGCAAAGCGCCATTTTACCGGATTTCAGAGAGGAATTCTGAGAAATCACGCTTCTCAACAATAAAGCACTACAAAAGAGACAAGAACCCTGGCAATTCAATGAGATCAGATTGAGGCAAACCCCACTTTTCCTCATAATCAATTTTGGCAAGATATAAGCCATCAGGCATAAAGGTCGGCGCAGCGATACTTCTATCCCTGCTCTCAAGGACTTGCGCCATCCAATCAGGTGGGCGACGTTCAGTACCAACGAATAGCAAAGAACCAACGATATTTCGAACCATATGATGGAGAAATGCGCTAGCCCTTAACGTAAACACAATCAATTCACCCTGCTGACGGATATTAATTTCATACATATGCTTGATCGGTGTTTTGGCTTGGCAACCTGAAGCTCTGAACGCAGAAAAATCGTGCTCACCCAGTAATTTCTCAGCAGCCTCCCTCATCAGATCAACATTGAGTGGACGAAATACCCATCCAGCACGCCCAGACCACATTGGCGAACGAATTTTGCTGTTATATAAAACATAATGATATGTGCGAGCTCTGGCACTAAACCGCGCATGAAAGTTATCCTCTGAGGCCTGATCCAGCAAGAGTTCTTTCGCCCATTGAATAGCAACACTATTCGGCAAAAATGCATTCACGCCATTAATCCAAGAGTAAGCTGCGCGGTCTAAGTCGGTGTCAAAATGAACGACCTGCTCAATGCCGTGTACGCCCGCATCAGTACGACCAGCACAGACTACTTTGACATCCTTACCGCAAAACTCAAATAACGCACGCTCCAGCGCATCCTGAACGGTATTCCCAGACGGCTGGGTTTGCCACCCCTGCCATCCACTTCCATCGTATTGCACTCCCAAAACAAGACGCTTCACTTATAAATCCATTCATTCAAAAAACAAAAACGGGCGCCAATGAATGACGCCCGCATAATCTAACACATTAGATTCAAGCCATCTGCGTCAACATGTTACCGGCCCGTTCTTTTTGATCAGCGGTACCACCTTTAAGTACCTCATCCAATAGCTCACGCGCACCTTCCTTGTCGCCGATTTCATGGTATGCAACTGCGAGATCCAGTTTGGTTGCCATTTCCGCATTAACCTCAACAACAGGCTCCAGAGCCTCGGCAACAGGCGCGACGGATGGTGCATCAGAAGGGAGATCCAAACTAATACCAGAAAGATCAAACTCAAATGCTGAGGCGGCTTCTGGCAGCAGCCGCTGTGACTCAGGATCCATCTCACCGTCAGGCAGGGAAATCTCGTCAGAAGCAACAGGCATCTTTGCAGCCAAATCAAGATCAAAATCACCAAATTCTGCGTTCGGCACATCAAAGTCCATCGATTGCAACTGGTCAGCGTGAGGCTCATGCTGCTCAGGCACCAGATCAACAGAATTTGATGATTCTGCATCCAACTTCCCATCACCAAAGTCAAAGTCAATCGAACCAAAATCAAGCTCTGAAACCTCTGCTTCAGGCAATGGGGCATTGACGGGCGACTGCGGGATTTGCGGCGCAATATGATCATCCATACCAAGATCAAAATCCAAACCAGTATCAGCGACAGGTTCAGCTTGTTGCGCTATCGGCGTCTCAACACCAGTCCCTTCAACTTCATCGTGCGAATTAATATCAATGATACTAATTGCCTCCAGCATATCTTTTGAGAGCGAATTACCTAGCAATGCATCCGGATCAAGATCTTCCAGCGGCTGGGTAGGAGAGCCAAGACTCGCGCCATAAAAAGTATCAGTCTTCGCCTTACCACCAGCATAGAGTGGGTTGCCGGGCTCCAACACAATGCCCATCGAGGCAACCTGCGCCCACTCATCCCCCTGACCACCAGTCATGCCATATAATTCACTAGCCAGACGCTCAAACAACTTTGCATCTTTACGAGCGAAATAAATTTCAAGCAACTTAACTCGCACCGCGTGACGATCCGGCTGCGTCCTCAATGCTTCTTTGAGAATCTCCTCAGCTTGGGAATCACGGCCATAAGCGATGTAGACGTCCGCCTCAGCAACTGGATCAACTTCGTTTGCATCCAACTGACTTGCTGATGGTGCAAAGTTAGAATTGAAGACACTGTTATTGGTATCAACACTCTGCCCTCCAGTGGAGCCAAACATGGAATTGGCTTTCATACTCGAGCCAGTCAAAATACTGTCTTCAAATTGCTGTAGTTTCTTTTTACGACGATTAACTAAGACGCCAGCCCCTGCCAACAGAGCAAGAACAACACCGCCACCCGGCAACAAGAAGTCAGACATATCATCAAAGAAGCTTGGCTCTGGCGGAGGCGGCGCTACAGTGCGACGTTTGGCAATCGGTTTAGCGGATGCAGAAGCAGCATTACTTGCAACACTCTCACCAACAGATGACACAACAGCTGGCGACGAAGCTGGCGCTGCCACAGGAGCACTTGCTGCCGCATTTGTAGCAACAACCGTGCTCGCAGGCAGCGATGCTGCAACAACAGCAACACCCTTAGCAGCCGCTTCTGCAGCCACGCTCGCAGCGCCCCCCGCTACCGATTTAGCATCTACTTTTGCTTTGTTTTTATCTGACAATTCTGATTCTTTTGCCGCCAGATCTTTATTTTTTACGTCAAGCAAACGCTGCAAATCACCAACATTTTTCTCCAATTCTTTCAAGCGACCAGCGGCTTCGTCAACCGCTTTCTTCTTCGCCAGCTTATCCTCTTCAATACCGCCCTTAGCACTGCCTGCCTTATCATTTGACGTCGGCGCCGCCTTCGACAACTTCAACTTATCGAGCGACTCGGTTGTCGCGGTCGGCACTTCTTTAACATTGGTAACAATAGAACCGCCAGCACTCTGCTTACTGGCCATCGTTTTTGAGGGCTGAGAACGATCGACATAGTCAGCCAAATGATTGCGATAAGCATTAAAGTCCGCGGCATGAGCAAGAACTACGGAATGCGCCCCAACAGCACCTCCGGCACTTTCCTTAACCGTGGCAGCATCAGGCACATTCAGAATCTGCCCTGCCTTCAGACGATTCATGTTTTTACCAATAAAAGCTTGTGGGTTTGCACGATACAAACCGACCAGCATTTGATCAAGGGAAACACCTTCCTGCTGATAGGCCGCAGCAATTTTCCCCAGTGTGTCACCAGACTTAACGGCAACCTCATCCGCAGTTTTACGAAGACGAGGTGTTTCTTTTTTTTCAGCGCTTTGATTTGCTGTTACGGCAATTGGCATGGAAGATGCAGGTCTACTAGCTGGTTGATTAGATGCTTGACTATTAGACACTGGATTATTAGGCGCAGACTGTGCCTTATTTACAACAGCATTTGGACTCGCTACTTGTGGGGACTGACTATTTCTGAGTTCAGCAGGATCCAGCAGGAACGTATATTCACGCAACAATTTACCGTTAGAAGAAGAAATCTCCAATAACATATCAACGAAAGGCTCATTCATTGCCTGCGAAGAAGACACCTTGATAACGTAACCCGCCCCCTTGGGCTCGATTGCAAAGCGTAACGCTGACAATGCCGAATTAAATTCAATATTAGCTTGGCGAAAGGCCTCTACCGACGCCAACTTAGGCATCAAAGTGTCGATTTCTTCTCTATTTGGAGAGGTAAGTTCAATCTCCGCCTTGAGAGGCTGCCCAAGCGAAGAAAGTACCGTTAATCGCCCCATACCAGTGGCGTTGGCATTTGACATGAAAAGCAAAGCTGAAGTGACAGCAACGCTCAAGACTTTATGTCCCAGAGAAATCACAGATGTTCTTTTTTGTTTATGCATTTTGTCAGACATATTGGGAATTTTTGCGAACTAAGTCCGCTGGGATAGGCTAGTCGCATCGCCGCACTAAGCGCCATATTATTTCACGATAGCATTACAAACTAGGCGCTGCAAGCTTAACGCTATTTGCCACCATGGTAAATACATTCAGACAACTCCAAGCACTCAATCTTATATAAACGTTGTTACCATTTAACAACTTAACTCACTTTTACATAATAAAAAAACTTTTACAAAAAAATAGGAGGCATCAGCCTCCCATTCTCACCACGAATTATTAATTAAACATTAATTTAATCAATTAATATACGCAACATACGGCGCAGAGGCTCAGCAGCACCCCACAATAATTGATCACCGACAGTGAACGCGCCAACATACTCGGGGCCCATTGCAAGTTTACGAATCCGCCCAACAGGAATGGTCATTGTACCCGTTACTGAAACTGGAGTCAGATCTCGAATACTCGCCTCCCGCGTATTCGGTACAACCTTGACCCACTCGTTATCGGCAGCAATCATCGCCTCGATGTCAGCGACTGGTACATCTTTTTTCAGCTTGAATGTCAATGCCTGGCTATGGCAACGCATCGCACCGATACGAATGCAAAATCCATCAACTGGGACAGCAGTGGTGCCATAAGCAGCGCCCTGGCCAAGAATCTTATTAGTTTCTGCCATGCCCTTCCATTCTTCTTTAGACATACCATCGCCCAGATCTTTATCAATCCATGGAATCAGGGAACCGCCAAGAGGAACACCAAAATTTGCTGTTTCGATGTCGGTCAATAAACGTTGCTTCGCGATCACTTTACGATCAATTTCAAGAATCGCACTCTTAGGATCGTCGAGCAAATCTTTGACTTCGGCGTTTAAAGTACCATATTGAGTCAGTAACTCGCGCATATGTTGCGCGCCACCGCCAGAAGCAGCCTGATACGTCTGGGTACTCATCCATTCAACGAGACCAGCTTTATACAATGCACCGACACCCATCAACATGCAGCTCACTGTGCAATTGCCGCCAACCCAATTTTTCTGGCCCTTGACGAGTGCGTCTTTAATCACAGGCAAATTGACAGGATCCAGAACGATGACGGCATCATCATTCATCCGCAAACTAGACGCCGCATCAATCCAGTGACCGTTCCAGCCAGCAGCGCGTAATTGAGGAAATACAGCATTGGTATAGTCACCACCCTGGCAGGTAATAATAATGTCGCACTTCTTCAGTTCGCCAATATCATTCGCGTCTTTCAGCGTCTTTTCATTTTTTGCCATCGCAGGCGCGGCACCGCCCGTATTCGACGTTGAAAAGAATACTGGTTCAATATGAGCAAAATCGTTTTCTTCCTGCATACGCTGCATCAGAACCGATCCAACCATTCCACGCCAACCTACCAAACCTACCAGCTTCATCATATTTCCCTTTTATTTTCCCTCTTACTATGCGGGACGTCCCCGCCCTACTACGACAACTTAACTTGCCAACGCACGCACGACTGCCGCACCCATCTCCGCCGTTCCTACTTTCGTTGTACCGGCAACATAGATATCCGGCGTGCGGAGGCCCTGCGTTAATACTTTCTTCACTGCATTTTCAACGCGAGCTGCCTGCTCTGCTTTATTTAGCGAGAAGCGCAACATCATTGCTGCAGACAAAATCGTCGCCAGCGGATTGGCGATGCCTTTACCAGCGATATCAGGTGCTGAGCCGTGTGAAGGCTCGTAAAGACCTTTATTATTTGCGTCTAACGAAGCGGATGGGAGCATACCGATTGAACCCGTTAAGCTTGCAGCGGCATCCGATAAAATATCACCAAACAAGTTGCCTGTAACCACGACGTCAAATTTCTTCGGCGCGCGAACCAGTTGCATCGCTGCGTTATCGATATACATATGATCCAGTGCGACATCCGGATACTCTTTACTTACGTCAATCATGACGTCTTTCCAGAACTGCGACGTTTCTAATACGTTTGCCTTGTCGACGCTGGTTAAACGCTTGTCACGTTTTTGTGCCGCTTGAAATGCAACGTGCGCAATACGGCGCACTTCTCCTTCAGCGTAACGCATCGTATCAAAACCCTCACGCTGACCTTTGAATGGACCGTCCGGGCATTCACGTACACCACGTGGCTGGCCAAAGTACACGTCACCCGTCAGTTCGCGGATGATCAGCAAATCGAGACCGGAGACAACTTCCGCTTTGAGCGTCGATGCTTCTGCTAGCTCTGGATACAAAATTGCTGGGCGCAGATTAGCAAACAGGCTCAGACTCTTACGCAGGCCCAAAATTGCTTGTTCTGGACGCAGTGCGCGCTCCAAGCTATCGTATTTCCAATCACCGACAGAACCAAACAAAATGGCATCTGCGTCTTTTGCAAGCTTTAAAGTCGCTTCAGGTAATGGATGACCTGATGCCTCATAGCCTGCACCACCAACTGGCGCCGATTCCATTTCAAATGATTCACCGAGCGCATTGAGGACATTTACTGCTTGTTCGACGATCTCGGGACCAATGCCATCACCTGGCAAAATTGCTATTTTCATTTATCTCTATCCTAACGCTGGATTAAATTGTGTTTGACAGCCAAGGCTGAGCAGACAGATGGCGCTCTTCAAAAGCGCGAATCTTATCGGACTGACGCAACGTCAGACCGATATCATCAAAACCATTGATCAAACAGTATTTACGGAACGCGTCTATCTCAAACGGATAGCTCTCTCCGCCATTCGTCACCACGATCTGATTTTCTAGGTCAATCGTCAGGCGATATCCAGGAAATGCCTTAACTTCATTAAAAATACGCTCGACCTGCGCTTCAGTCAAAACAATCGGCAGCAATCCATTTTTGTAGCAATTATTAAAGAAAATATCAGCAAAACTTGGTGCAATCACCGCCCTGAAACCATACTGATCCAATGCCCACGGTGCATGTTCACGCGAAGAGCCGCAACCAAAGTTTTTACGCGTCAACAAAATAGACGCGCCTTGATAGCGCGGCTGATTAAGAACAAAGTCTGGGTTCAGTGGACGCTTGCTGTTGTCAATACCAGGCTCGCCATGATCCAGATAACGCCACTCGTCGAACAGATTCGGACCAAAACCAGTGCGTTGAATCGATTTCAGGAATTGCTTAGGAATGATGGCATCCGTATCAACGTTTGCTCTATCCATCGGGGCAACCAAGCCATTGTGTAAATTAAATTTTTCCATGACTTGATTATTTTCTACCGACACTCTCAACAGCTTCACCCGCTTTTTGAACGTCTTTACCAATACCTTGAACGGTATTGCAAGCACTCAGAATGGTGACACAAGCAACACAAGACATGATTGCGAAGATTTTTTTCATTACATTTTCCTTTTGCAAAAATTATGCGAGTGCTCGCACATCAACGAAATGACCAGCAATCCCAGCTGCCGCAGCCATCGCAGGAGAAACAAGATGGGTGCGACCACCCTGACCTTGCCGACCTTCAAAATTACGGTTAGAAGTGGACGCGCAGCGCTCACCAGGCTCCAGACGATCAGCATTCATTGCCAGACACATCGAACAACCAGGCTCACGCCATTCAAATCCGGCATCGCGGAAAATTCGATCAAGACCTTCACGCTCAGCCTGTTCTTTCACAAGGCCAGATCCTGGCACTACCAACGCCAATCTGACGTTTGACGCGCGAAACTTGCCACGCACGACAGCAGCAGCTGCACGCAAATCTTCAATGCGAGAATTGGTGCAAGAGCCGATAAATACTTTATCGATACGAATGTCAGAAATCGCAGTATTTGGCTTCAATTCCATGTAGACCAATGCTTTTTCAATCGCATCGCGCTTGACTGCGTCTTTTTCAAGATCTGGATCAGGAACCCGACCATCCACGGCAACGACCATCTCTGGCGATGTTCCCCAGGTGACTTGCGGCTTGATTTCAGCGGCATTCAGCGTGACAACCATATCGAACTTCGCACCAGCGTCAGAATGCAGCGTTCTCCAGTACTCAACTGCACGATCCCAATGTGGACCCACAGGAGAAAATGGACGACCTTTAACATAATCGATCGTCGTCTGATCAACAGCTACCATGCCTGCGCGGGCACCTGCCTCGATCGCCATGTTACAGACCGTCATCCGGCCTTCCATCGACAAACTGCGGATTGTTGAACCGGCAAACTCTATTGCATAGCCCGTACCACCAGCGGTACCGATTTTACCGATCACAGCCAAGACCACGTCTTTCGCAGTTACACCTGCTGGTAAGACACCGTCAACCTGGACCAGCATAGATTTTGATTTTTTTGCAATCAGTGTTTGGGTGGCCAACACATGCTCCACCTCGGACGTTCCGATACCGTGGGCTAGACAACCGAAAGCACCGTGTGTAGACGTATGTGAGTCACCGCATACGACGGTCATACCCGGCAGTGTGGCACCTTGCTCAGGCCCAATCACATGAACAATACCCTGACGTTTATCATTCATACCAAAGTAAGTCAGCTTGTATTCTTTTGCATTACCGTCCAACGTTTCGACCTGTAAACGGGAAGTTGCATCATCAATACCGTTAGCACGATTAGTTGTTGGCACATTATGATCAGCAACCATCAGATTAGCCGAATCTCGCCATGGACGACGACCGGATATCTTCAATCCCTCAAACGCTTGCGGACTAGTGACTTCGTGTAGTAGATGGCGGTCAATGTACAAGATTGCCGTACCATCATCTTCCGAGTGAACTACATGAGATTCCCACAATTTATCGTAAAGCGTTTTAAGCATAATCTAAAGCCTGAAAAAAGATCGTAATAAATATACTACGTGTCAATGTAATGAAAAGTATGCCAGATCGTCGAGCAAGTCGGTTCTAAGAAAAATTTTGCATTTGATTATGCCACAATTGTGCGACGCAAAACCAGCAACTCGACCAAAAACCAGATGAGCACATCAATATAAAAGTTAGCTTTTATCTTTTAAACCAAATTTACCACCACTTTTAAATCGAAGAAACTGATTTTACCGACAATAATTTTGAGTAATTTTGGATCGTGAAAACGAGATCAATTAACGACATCTGCCATGAGTTACCGATGACACCGAAGAGATCGTTATCTTATAAATGATCAATTTAATATTGACGATCAAAATAACATCCTCTCCTTTGAAGAGTGCCACCTACTTTTGTCACGAGAGCATCAATCCAGTATTAATTCGAAAATCCCGAGGAATTTTGCTGCACGTCACCACATTGTGCGCGGTGCCGCAAAGCATGGTCCATCAGAACTAGTGCCAGCATCGCTTCAGCAATCGGTGTCGCACGAATACCAACGCATGGGTCGTGACGACCAAACGTCTCAACGATAACTGGATTACCATCTTTATCGATGGAATTACGAGGAGTGCGAATGGACGAAGTCGGCTTAATTGCCATTGACACCGTAATGTCCTGTCCCGTTGAAATCCCCCCCAAAATACCCCCAGCGTTATTTCCAACAAAACCGGCGGGCGTCAGTTCATCACCATGCTCCGAACCGCGTTGAGCTACGCTAGAAAACCCCGCGCCAATCTCGACGCCCTTAACCGCGTTAATCCCCATCATTGCGTAGGCAATTTCGGCATCCAATTTATCGTAAATCGGCTCACCCAGACCGACGGGGACATTCGTTGCCACCACATCTATCCGGGCACCAATGGAATCCCCATCCTTTCTTAGGGCGTCCATGTAATCTTCCAGCTTAGCGATCAATCCGGCATCTGAGGTCGGCGCGAAAAATGGATTGCCAGCAGCAAATTGCCAGTCTTCAACGGGTATAACAATATTACCTAACTGCGTCATCCCTCCCTTGAATTCTGTACCAAATTTCTCTTTCAGCCATTTTTTTGCAATGGCAGCCGCACCGACAACTGGCGCAGTCAAACGTGCAGATGAACGCCCTCCACCACGTGGATCACGGATTCCGTATTTATTCCAGTAGGTAAAATCGGCGTGACCAGGACGGAAGGTTTCCGTAATATTGCCGTAGTCTTTACTGCGCTGATCCTGATTGCGGATCAGTAAGGCAATAGGTGTGCCCGTTGTTTTCCCTTGGTAAACGCCAGAGAGAATTTCAACCGTATCAGGCTCCTGACGTTGGGTTACATGGCGTGAAGTGCCTGGACGGCGCCGATCGAGTTCTGGTTGAATGTCGAGCTCAGACAATTCCAACCCGGGAGGGCAGCCATCAATCACACATCCAATGGCCGGACCATGCGATTCTCCAAATGTTGTGACAGTAAAGAGCGTACCAAAAGTATTGCCTGACATAATATTTTGCGATAAAGATTAAAAACGAAATTTAAATCATTTTAACAGCGTTACGACTGATACTCTATGTATTCCGAGATAAACGACACAGAGAATCACCTTGTAATATGGTCTACGATGGATAACATACTTACCATTCTTATTTCCGAATATTGTTTTATTCTTGCCAAAGAAGAACAAACGGCGCTTGGCTACTATCACTTTTAGTGTCATAGTTCCGAAAGACATAAATTAACGTAGGTCTTGCACAAAATATATGCCAAGTATGGAGCCGTAATTCAGATGAATCCAACGATGCACTCTTCCGAAGACGATCTGGTTTTTCTTGATGAGCCAGAACATGACGAGTTTTCGGGAGCGTCTAAGTCTCATTCAAGCTGGCGCGTCATGATCATCGATGATGATCCAGATGTCCACTCGGCAACGACGTTCGCTCTCGGCAGCCTCGAAATTCAGCATAGGCCTCTGAGCTTTTTGCACGCCTATTCCGCAGAAGAGGCGCGGAACATCCTAAAATCTGAGACAGACATCGCGATTATCCTGCTTGATGTCGTCATGGAGCAAGAAGATGCCGGCCTTCAGCTTGTAAATTACATCCGCAAAACATTAAAACTGGCCGATGTCAGGATCATCTTACGGACTGGGCAGCCAGGATACGCCCCTGAAATTGACGCGATTCGCGATTACGATATCAACGACTACAAAACCAAGTCCGAATTAACAAGAACCAAACTTTATACTGCAGTCACCTCAGCGATACGCTCTTATGAGCAAATCTGCTCAATCAGTGCCAGTCGTCGTGGGCTTGAGACGATCATCAATGCAAGCACAGAGCTAATGGCCACGCATGGTCTAAATAATTTTGCATCTGGCGTACTATCACAAATTACAGCACTTCTAGCACTCACAACCGAGGGCTTTATTTGTGCCAGACAGACGCCGCTTGGCAAAGACACCGATACAGAAGAGCTGCACATTATTGCGACAACTCCGCAATTTTCAGCCTTACTAAATCAGAGCCTCCCTACTGCCAATAATCCAGCAATGCTTAGCGTAATCGGCAGATCTCTGTCTGAGCGCAAAAGCATCTTTGATCCAACGGCAACTGCAATTTATTTCAATAATGTTGCAAAAAAAGAATTTACACTCTATCTCGACACGGGGTTACACCTTAACGAGATGGATAAGCGTCTACTCGATGTATTCTCGGGCAATGTCTCTGTAGGGCTAGATAACATAGTCTTAAATTCAAGACTGCACAATTATGCGTTTTATGATTTGCTGACTGGCTTATCAAACCGACTGAAATTGCTGCAAACACTCAATGAAACGCTTGAGTCCCATTTAAAAACAAAAAGCGCACTCTCACTGATCGACATCGACCATTTTGCAGAGACCAACGATGCGCTTGGCCACCAGTTTGGAGACCTGTTGCTGTCATCTGTCGCTCAGCGATTAATGGAGACGTTTGGCCAACATTGTCATCTTGCACGGGTTGGTAGCGACACCTTCGCACTCTTAGGAGATCAGAACCTCGTCTGCCCCGATAGAATCTTAGCCCTGTTCAACACCCCTTTTGATGTCGATCGCCAAGAAGTGCAGCTGACCGCAACAATTGGACTGATCAAACTAGACGAATGCGATGGTGATGGATCTGAGGCACTTAAAGATACAAATATTGCACTAAAACGCGCAAAAACTCATCAGCGAGGCGGTTACGAATATTTCACCCGCAATATGGGCGTTGAAATACGTGAACGGGTGCTACTCATGCATGCCTTACGTGCTGCCTTTGAACATGAGCGCCTATTTTTAGTCTATCAACCCCAGATTGATATGGTAAGCGGCAAGGTACTGGGCGCAGAAGCACTACTGCGCTGGAAAACGGACGAAGGGAAATTCATTCCTCCCGATCAATTCATCCCGATTGCAGAGTACTCCGGATTAATCGTTGATATTGGCGAATGGGTTTTACGGAGTGCTTGCCATGAATTAGTCCATTTACGTCGCTTGGGGTATACGGACTTTCAAATGGCAATCAACGTCTCCCAGGCACAATTCTCGCATCCATTATTTATGGAGACGCTGCATAAAGCGCTGGAAGAAACTAAGGTCCCGCCACAATTTGTCGAATTAGAAATTACCGAATCAATGGCAATGAAGGATCCAGATCTGCTGATCAAGACACTGCATCAGATCAAACAACTTGGCGTTAGCATTTCTATTGATGATTTTGGTACTGGGTTCTCCTCCCTGAGTCATTTACAAAAATTGGATGTCGACAAATTAAAAATAGATAGAGCCTTTGTTAATGATATTCGACTCGACGCCAACGAAGGCAGCATCGCAAAAATGATCGTGCAACTCGGACAAAATCTGGGGCTTGCCATTATTGCCGAAGGTGTCGAAAACAAAATGCAAGCCGACACCTTAGTGAGCTTCGGATGCCATCTCGCACAAGGGTATTTTTATGCAAAACCACTGACACGAGATGATCTGCACGTTTGGCTAAAGCAAAAAGACAACCAATGATCTTGCTTTAATCATTTAAGTTCACATCCGATTGAGTAGAGCTTACAGATAGGCGCCGCGCTAATACCGCGTCGCCTATTTTTCATTCTATGCCGCAGATTTTGCCGTCTATCGCATCGGTGTGGAATTTCAAATGAAAATTACTTAAAGTACCAATACCGAGCGTAAATTTACTGGATGACTTTAATAAAACATCAGTAAAACACTCAGGCTATAGATCATCAAATAACAGAGGCTAATTAATGAATCCGAGCATCATCCAGACACTCAAAGATGTACTCTTCGATTTTCGTCTGTGGCTTAGTCGAAGTTTTGACCATACGGCAGCATGGGTCAGCAAGCTCTCATGGTGGAAATTTTTTGTTTTTACTTTAATTACGCTGACTGGCGGTGCTATCGTCCAGGATACTCTTTTTCCAACTGAAGAAAACGTCGTTGTAACGAAGAGCAAGCACAACCCCAAATCGAAAATCAATACCCAAGCGCTCGATGGAGATACCAATATCGAAATCGATAATACTGGCATCCATATCAAAAAAACAACTGCAAATGGTAAAACCCGACAGATTGAAATTGAAGGAAACAACAACCAAGGTCAAACGAATCCAAACGATACACCTACCCCACCAACACCCGCTGACTCTAATAACGAAGCAACAATCAATGTTGGCGCATCCGAAAAAGATATTCATATCGCGTTGCCACCAGATGTCGCCAAAGAAATCGGCGACGACATTAATAACGCCGTGGCCGATGCAGCGGATGAAGAAGTACGTAGCTACAAAAAAACCTCATCCAAGTGGTTTATGAACTTTGTATTGCTAGCGGTCTTTGGTCTCTTCGGTATGAAGATGCTAATGGGAGGCAAATTCAGAGCAGAAGAAAAGGCGAGGACGGCAGGTTTGGCCGCAGAGCGAGAGTCACTACTACGTCAGGTAAGTGAGGCGCAAATGCAAATGATGCAAGCTCAAGTGGAGCCACATTTTCTGTTTAACACCCTCGCTTCCGTCGAATACCTGATCGAAACCAATCCTCCAAGGGCTGCTGAAATGCAACGCAGTCTGATTAGCTATCTGCGCGCTGTATTGCCGCAAATGCGTGATAACGCGACAACGACCAATCTTGGCCGCGAGGCAGATATGATCAATGCCTATCTTGATTTACTAAAGATGCGCATGGAGGAACGGTTGAATGTCGACTTTGTCATGCCTGAGGGCCTGCGGAGTGCTTCATTTCCGCCCATGATGTTACAGTCTTTAGTTGAAAACGCAATCAAACATGGGCTGGAATGCAAAGAGGATGGCGGCACCATTCGCTTCCGCGCTGAAGTGGCCCACAACAAGCTGCGCGTATCGGTCAGCGACAATGGCCTGGGTTTTGGTGCAATGCCAAGCAATGGCACTGGTTTAGGTTTGCAAAATATTCGTGAAAGATTAAAGCTTATTTACAAAGAAAAAGGTCAAATGATTATCACACCTAATCAACCCAGCGGTGTTTGCGTTACCATTGAAATCCCTTACGAATTAGCCAATTAAATACGACTATGCCAACCGCAATCCTTGCTGACGATGAGAGACTTATGCGCGATCAAC
Organism: Undibacterium sp. RuRC25W; assembly: GCF_049339825.1. Lineage (NCBI taxonomy): Bacteria > Pseudomonadati > Pseudomonadota > Betaproteobacteria > Burkholderiales > Oxalobacteraceae > Undibacterium > Undibacterium sp. RuRC25W. The sequence continues at coordinate 81,605 of NZ_JBMPPD010000016.1, forward strand.
TCAGATCACGCCTTGAACAAGTTTGGCCGGAACTGACTATTCTCGATGAGGCCAAAAATGGTGACGAGGCTATCCAGCTAGTAGAAAAACATCATCCCGATTTCGTCTTTCTGGATATCAGGATGCCCGTTAAAACTGGCCTTGAAGCAGCGAAGGAAATTGGCAACAAGGCCCACATCATCTTTATTACTGCTTATGATCAATATGCCATTGAGGCTTTTGATCATGGAGCAGTGGACTATGTCCTTAAACCGGCTGATGTTGAACGACTAACCAAGACTGTCGAGCGCCTAAAATCACGACTAAATAACCAAACTCAACCAAATGATATGAGTTTGCTCTTGAATCAATTAGCAAAACAAATGGGCATCGTGAACAAACCCAGTTACCTCCAATGGATTCAAGCTTCCATTGGGCAGGAATTGAGAATGATTCCCGTCGAAGAAATTCTTTTTTTTCAGTCAGATGAAAAATATACACGAGTCCAAACCGCGACCTATGAAGCATTAATACGAAAACCCGTAAGAGACTTATCTGAGGAGCTTGACCCTGCTCTATTCTGGCAAATTCATCGTTCAACGCTCGTCAATGCCAAAGCGATTTCTGGCGTTGTACGTGACTTGCGAGGCCGACATTTGGTTCAGGTAAAAGGACTCAATGAAAAACTTGAAGTATCAAGAAGCTTTGTTCATCTCTTTAAACAGATGTAGTTTAAGCAAATATCAAATTTTTCTTCTAGTCCACCTCTGACGATAAAAAACCGCACAGACTCAACGTCTTATGCGGTTTTTTTCAACGGATTTGCAGCTTTAATTAAAAAACCTACAGGATGTGGTGACCAAGCCACCAAGCAATTGCTGCTACAAATGCGGATGCAGGAATCGTTAAAATCCAAGCCCACACGATATTACCGGCAACACCCCAACGCACCGCTGACATCTTCTGAGCAGATCCAACACCAACAATCGCACCAGTAATCGTATGCGTCGTTGACACAGGAATACCCATCGCTGTGGCGATAAACAACGTAATAGCACCACCAGTCTCAGCACAAAACCCACCAACTGGCTTGAGTTTTGTAATTTTCTGACCCATTGTCTTCACGATCCGCCAACCACCAAACAAGGTACCCAACCCAATTGCGGTATAACAAAGGGCAATCACCCAAGTAGGAATACCTTCGTTAGGCGCCAAGTGGCCACTGGCAATCAACAACATCCAGATAATACCAATCGTCTTTTGCGCATCATTACCACCATGACCGAGGCTATACATCGAAGCAGACAACAACTGCAAACGACGGAACCAACGATCTACCTTACTTGGTGTGGAACGGACAAATAACCACGACACAATCAACATCATGATTGAGCCCAGAACAAACCCCAATAGAGGAGAGACGACAATAAATACAATCGTTTTTACCAGCCCTGAAGCGACCAAACTACCTGTACCGGATTTAGCAACTGCGGCACCTACTAGGCCACCAATCAGCGCGTGGGAGGACGATGAGGGAATACCAAAGTACCACGTCACGAGATTCCAGAACACTGCGCCCATTAAGGCACCGAAAATCACATATTGATCGACAATCGCTGGGTCGATAGTACCCTTACCAACAGTCGCAGCGACAGTTAGTGGGAAAAATAACACTGCAATAATATTAAAAACTGACGCCATCGCAACTGCAGTTTGTGGCTTGAGTACGCCAGTGGAAACAACCGTTGCGATTGCATTTGCTGCATCATGAAAGCCATTCATGAAGTCAAACAAGATTGCCAGAGCAATCAAAAAACCAAGTACGTATATGCTAATCTGGAAGGTATGCATAGGGGGAAATCACTTCTCTTTTAATTACCCTCCGTAGAGGGTAAATTTTTTACGATAATGCAACGCCAACGATAACGTATTACAATAATGTCAGCGCATCGACACTACTATCAGGCGTTCTCAACAATAATGCCTTCGATAATATTGGCGACATCCTCGCAGCGATCAGTGACTGTTTCTAATATTTCGTAAATCGCTTTCAATTTGATCAGATTACGTACATCCGGTTCATCACGGAACAATTTAGACATTGCAGCACGCATCACGTGATCCGCATCAGACTCCAAACGATCAATTTCTTCGCAAATCGTTAAAATTTCGCGAGAATTGCTCATGTTATGCAACAAAGCAACTGCCGCCTTCACTTTTTCAGAACATGCAAGGCATAACTCTGCCAGACGCTTTGCCTCTGGCGTAATCTCACGGATATCGTAGAGAGAAATCGTCTGCGCTGCGTCTTCGAGCAAATCCAAAATATCATCCATACGCGTAATGAGCTGATGAATGTCATCACGATCAAGCGGAGTAATGAAGGTTTTGTGCAACAACTCTATTGTGTTGTACGTCACTGTATCAGCCTGCTTTTCGATCGTTTCGATAGCATGTACGCGAATCTCAAGATCATCAAAATTCGTCATTAAAGCAAGCATTTCTTTTGAACCTTTAACGCACAATTCCGCATGTTGGTTAAAAAGTTCAAAAAATTTGCCTTCGGTAGGCATCAAGCGTCCAAACATTTTTTTCTCACTGAAAATAAAAACTAATCGGGTTATTACCAGCACACACCACACTAACAATCATGTGCGCAAAAATCACGATGGAAATCATCCATCAACAAACACTCAATTAAGAGGATTACTCGTTGTCACCAAATACAGACAAGGAACCAACATAATTATCAAACTTCGTATATTCACCAAGGAAAGTCAGGCGAACACTGCCAATCGGGCCATTACGCTGCTTACCAATAATAATTTCAGCAGTTCCTTTATCCGGCGAATCTGGGTTATAGACCTGATCACGATAAATAAACATGATCACGTCAGCATCCTGCTCAATCGCACCCGATTCACGCAAATCCGACATAACCGGACGTTTATTCGGTCGCTGCTCCAATGAACGGTTAAGCTGTGACAAAGCAATTACTGGGCAATTCAACTCCTTTGCCAGACCTTTTAAGTTTCGGGAGATCTCCGAAATCTCTGTCGCACGATTCTCACCTGACACGTTCGCCGACATCAACTGCAAGTAATCGACAATGATCAGTCCTAGCTTGCCGCACTGACGCGCAAGTCGACGTGAGCGCGCACGAAGTTCAATCGAGCTTAATGCCGGCGTCTCGTCAATGTACAATTGTGCTTCATTCATTTTTTGAATAGCATGAGTCAAACGAGGCCAATCCTCATCGCTCAGCTTACCAACCCGCAATCGGCTTTGATCAAGACGTCCAACTGAACCGAGCATACGCATAGCTAACTGCGCACCTCCCATCTCCATCGAGAAAACAGCCACTGGCAAACCACTGTCAATTGCAACGTTTTCACCAATATTTAATGAAAACGCAGTTTTACCCATCGACGGGCGACCAGCGACAATAATTAAGTCGCCCGGCTGCAAGCCAGAAGTCATTTTATCAAGATCAACGAAACCAGTTGGAACACCCGTTATATCATTTTGATTGTCACGGTTATACAACTCGTCGATACGCTCCACCACCTGAGTCAATAACGGCTGAATTGCTTGGAAACCTTGCGCTCCGCGAGAACCTTCCTCAGCAATTGCAAAAATTTTAGATTCCGCTTCATCCAACATTTGCTTCACTTCTTTCCCTTGGGGATTGAAAGCATTGCCAGCGATTTCATCGGAAACGGTAATTAATTTACGCAAGACGCCACGATCACGAACAATTTCCGCATAGCGGCGTATGTTTGCAGCTGAAGGCGTATTTTGTGCAAGCGCATTGAGATAGCTAAGTCCACCAACATCATCTGCCTTACCTGCGCTGCTGAGCGCTTCATAGACAGTAATAACGTCAGCTGGTTTTGAGCTATTGATCAGCCTCACCATGCACTGAAAAATAATGCGATGGTCGTAACGATAGAAGTCATCCTCACCAATGAAGTCGGCAATTCTATCCCAAGCGGCATTATCTAGCAGTAAACCACCCAAGACAGATTGCTCTGCTTCAATGGAATGAGGAGGAACGCGAATAGCGTCAAGTTGGGGATCAGAAGCGGCTTTCATGGCGCGCATTATACCTGCTAAATTGAGTTACTATAGGACACAAATAAAGGAGATGAAGTGATGTTTATTCCGCACAACACAATACTAATAGTATAAATCACTTTGCCTCCACATAAAAAAAGCCGGGCGAATGAACTGCACCCCAAAAGTTGGACACCCGTCCTAACTTTTGGGGTGTTTTCATGAGTAAATACACAAAGCAATTCAAACTGGCCGTTGTTAAACGGTATCAAGAAGGTTCAGCGGGTTATCAA
>NZ_JBMPPD010000017.1:0-84120 GCF_049339825.1 Undibacterium sp. RuRC25W
CTATATTCGATACTATAATCATGACCGCATCAAAATGAAATTAAAAGGGCTGAGTCCTGTGCAATACAGAAATCAGCCCTTAGTAGCATAGCAATTAAACTGTCCAACTAAATGGGGTCAGTTCATTCGGGTGCTTTTTTTTTGGACTTTTTTTGACTTCCTTTAGATTTTTATTGGAGTTACTATCAAGTCTTGCTAGTGCCAGACCGTGCAGTGATAAGACCTGCTAGCTAGGTCAACGCATTGATCTGGCTAGCGATAGACGAGTATCGTTAATCGCTTGTATTCGCGGTATTTGGCGGCGAAATGCCGAAGTGTTCGTAGGCAAGCGTGGTCGCAATCCGACCGCGTGGCGTACGTTGCAGGTAGCCTTGTTGGATCAGATAGGGCTCGAGCACATCTTCAATCGTGTCGCGTTCTTCGCCGATCGCAGCGGCAACGTTGTCTAAGCCGACCGGACCGCCGCCAAATTTAAACAAAATCGCTTCCAGTAGCTTTCTGTCCATCAGATCAAAGCCAACTGTGTCGACGTCTAACATTTTCAATGCGGCATCGGCGATGGCTTTGGTGATATCCCCATTCCCTTTAACCTCTGCGTAGTCTCTGACGCGGCGCAACAAACGGTTAGCTATTCGTGGCGTACCACGTGCGCGGTTTGCGATTTCACGGGCACCATCTTCGTGGATAGGTGCATTAAGTAACGAGGCGGAACGCGTGACGATACGCGTCAATTGCTCAGGGGTATAAAACTCTAGGCGGGCAACAATACCAAAACGATCCCGTAATGGATTGGTCAGCATCCCAGCGCGCGTCGTCGCGCCGACCAGCGTGAAAGGTTGTAAATCGAGTTTAACTGAACGGGCGGCTGGCCCCTCGCCGATCATAATATCGATCTGATAATCTTCCAGCGCGGGATATAAGATTTCTTCCACAACAGGTGACAAACGATGTATTTCATCGATAAACAGGACATCGTTTGCTTCTAAATTCGTGAGCAAGGCAGCCAGATCACCGGCGCGTTCCAACACCGGACCTGATGTCTGGCGAAGATTGACGCCCATTTCGCGGGCAATAATATGTGCCAATGTGGTTTTACCCAGACCAGGCGGCCCGAATAATAAGGTGTGATCGAGCGCTTCTTTACGCTGGCGTGCTGCGGTGATAAAAATTTCTAGCTGCGCACGGATTTTTTCTTGTCCGACATATTCATCCAGTTGCTTGGGACGCAGTGCGCGCTCTATTGCTTCTTCATTGGACGACACGGGTGTCGCCGAGATAATCCGGGTCTCGGTGACTTCAGAAAACAGATTATCGGTTTGGATGCTCATCGCTTACCCTTTTGACAGTGCTTTAAGAGCCAGTTTGATACCATCAGACACACCGCTACCGGCTGGCACGGACTTCATTGCAATGGCAGCTTCTTTCTCGGAATATCCGAGTGCTAACAAGGCATTTAAAATATCACCGCTATGATCGCCAGCAACGATGGCAGCACTTGCGCTGAACAGGTCTGGCCCCAATTTTCCTTTGAGTTCCAGCAACAGGCGTTCTGCCGTTTTTTTACCGATTCCTGGAATGCGTGTCAATCGGCCTGCTTCTTGTAAGGTAATCGCTTGCGATAAGTCCGCAACGGACATCCCGGATAGGATCGCCAGCGCAGTTCGGGAACCAACACCACTGATCTTAATTAACTGACGAAATGTTGCCCGTTCTTCTGCGCTACCGAAGCCAAACAGCACATGGGCATCTTCACGAATCGCTAAATGCGTCAACAGGGCAACCTTTTCACCAAGCGGCGGTAAATTGTAGAAAGTGCTCATGGGCACATCGACTTCATAACCGACACCTTGGCAATCAATGAGTAATTGCGGAGGATTTTTTTCGAGGAGCGTGCCTGCAATGCGACCAATCATGAGACGGCTTTCATACTGTATGAATAAACAGTGATAATAAACGATTCTCTTGAACTTGACGAGAATCATTGTGACCTTGATGTTGACGGTTTTACGATCGACTTAGCCAATTAGCCGATCAAGCGCCCACCTTTGACACGTAGACCTTTTTTCGCTAGCTCCGGAGCAATCGCACTGAGCGTCGCTAAAGCCTCGCCGCTATGTGCGTGACAGATTGCGACACCTAGGGCATCCGCCGCATCAGGACTGGGCTTGCCTGAAAGCTTCAACAGGCGTTGCACCATATCCTGTACCTGCTCTTTCTTTGCTCGGCCATGACCAACAACCCCTTGTTTCACTTGGAGGGCCGTGTATTCAGCCACTGACAAGTCAGCTCCAACCAATGCACAAATCGCCGCGCCGCGTGCTTGCCCCAGTAACAAGGTTGACTGTGGATTTACGTTCACGAATACGATCTCAATGGCCGCACAGTCAGGTCTGTAAGTGCTAACAACTTCCGAAACGCTGGCAAGGATGGTTTTAAGACGCGCCGGTAACGAGCCTTCGGCTGTTTTGATTGTGCCCGAAGCAATGTAGGTAAGCTGATTACCTTGTTTTTGAATGACGCCAAAACCGGTGGTACGTAAGCCGGGGTCTATGCCGAGAATTTTCATTGTAGGTATTTTTTCCAGCGTGGGCTGGATGTTGGGGAGTGTGATGCGATGGGGGAATGATAGCCCAAACTTGGGTGCTCGGGCGGTTTAGTAGGGAGGGGGCTGCCGGCCTCGGTTTGTCATTCCTCTGCTTGCGGGGATCAAGCGGATTTCTTCAATTAATTCAGTGAGAAATATCATCAACACAAAAAAATGGCCCCCAATATTGACTGGGGGCCATTGCTTACCGGATTCGCTGACTTCGCAGATTAATGACGGAAGTGACGTGTGCCTGTATAGACCATAACAACGCCGCGTTCATCGGCTGCGTCAATGACTTCCTGGTCGCGCATAGAGCCGCCTGGGTGGATAACGCAGGTGGCACCTGCGTCAACAACCACGTCGAGGCCATCGCGGAACGGGAAGAACGCGTCAGACGCTACAGCGGAACCTGCCAGTGTCAGGCCTGCGTTTTGTGCTTTGATGGATGCAATGCGTGCCGAGTCGATACGGCTCATCTGGCCTGCGCCAACGCCCAAGGTCATGCCATTGCCGCAGAACACGATCGCATTGGATTTGACGTACTTGGCAACGCGCCATGCAAACATCATGTCCGCCATTTGTTGTGGCGTTGGTTGTAGTTTCGATACTACGCGCAGTTCTTCTTGCAGAACGTTTTTAGCATCGGGGGCTTGTACCAGCAGACCACCACCAACGCGTTTTACGTCGTATTGATTGACGGCGTTACCCAACGAAATTTCTAGCAAACGCACGTTTTGCTTTGCTGCAAAAATTGCTTTTGCTTCGGCAGTGAAACTTGGTGCGATCAGGACTTCAACAAACTGTTTAGCAACGATTTCAGCTGCTTTGCCATCGAGTTCACGGTTGAAAGCGATGATGCCGCCGAAGGCAGAAGTTGGATCGGTCTGCAGCGCTTTGCTGTACGCTTCAAAAGGTGTAGCGCCCAGAGCAACGCCGCATGGGTTCGCATGTTTGACAATTACGCAAGCGGATTCGTTGAATGACTTCACACATTCCCATGCTGCATCCGCGTCGGCGATATTGTTATAAGATAGTTCTTTACCTTGCAATTGCTTGTAGTTTGCCAATGCGCCGTCAATTGTTTTCAAATCACGGTAGAAGGCTGCGGATTGATGTGGGTTTTCACCGTAACGCATTTCTTGCACTTTTTCAAAATGCAGATTCAGTGTTTGTGGGTAAGCGCTACGTGTGGTGTGGGCTTTATCTTCGCCGAGGCTAGTCAGATAGTTCGTGATTGCACCGTCATACTGCGCTGTGTGGGCAAATACTTTTTTAGCTAACGTAAATTTAGTATCGTAGCTGACAACATTGTTGTTGGCTTTCATTTCAGCCAGGACAATGGCGTAATCGCTAGGGTCAACAATGACGGTCACGTCTTTGTGATTTTTAGCTGAGGAACGCAACATGGTCGGGCCACCGATATCGATGTTTTCGATCGCATCTTCCAGTGAGCATTCTGCTTTAGCAACAGTTTGCTGGAATGGATATAAATTCACCACCACCATGTCAATGGTTGGGATGCCATGTTGTTCGAGCGCAGCGACATGCTCCGGAAAATCACGACGTGCCAGAATGCCGCCATGTACTTTGGGATGCAATGTTTTGACGCGGCCATCGAGCATTTCAGGAAAGCCGGTGTAATCGGCAACTTCAGTCACTGCAAGGCCATTGTCAGCCAGTAATTTAGCTGTCCCGCCAGTGGACAGTAACTTGACACCGAGTGCCGACAATTCACGTGCAAAATCGAGCACACCAGTCTTGTCTGAGACGGATATGAGGGCTTGTTTGATCATGATGAGAATGAAAGAGTAAGGAAATCGGTGTCAGGAAAAGACATATCTATGCGATGAATCGGCTTAAAGCAAATTACAGCAAACCGTGATGCTGCAATTTCTTGCGCAAGGTATTGCGGTTAATGCCTAACATGTCGGCGGCCTGGGATTGGTTGCTGTCAGCGCGCGTCATGACCATTTCAAGCATTGGTTTTTCTACGGCTAAAACGACCATATCGTAAATGTTGGATGCAGGTTGTTCACCCAGATCACGGAAATATTTTTCCAGATTTTTGTGGACGGCGTCTTGGATGCTATCTTTGCTCATATTTTTATTGTCACTATGTGGTTATGCAGGGCAGCGAAAAAGTCCGTGGTCTTCGGACGATCTGGCGCCATTGTTGTTATGCATTGTTGTTACGGTCTTGCTTCGGTGTTACAACGAGTGCACTAGGCGGCCATTTTTTCTTCAAAGGGGCGGTATTGTAACCGTTCCCCAGCCATACGATCAAAAAAATGACTTACCGCAGCTAATTGCTCGTCGCAAGAGGTCAGTAAATTCATCTGCTGTCGGAATTCCTCACCGCCGACGAGATCCTGTACGTACCAGCCAATGTGTTTGCGCGCTGTACGGACACCAAGATACTCACCGTAAAACATGTAATGCTCTTTTAAATGACTATCCATCAGGTGCCTGACTTCACTGATCAGGGGCGGAGGTAAGTGTTCACCTGTTCGTAGGTAATGGTCGATTTCCCGGAAAATCCACGGTCGACCCTGGGCAGCGCGCCCTATCATGATGGCATCAGCGCCAGTATATTGCAAAACGTATTTGGCTTTTTCTGGCGTCGTAATGTCACCATTGGCAACAACCGGAATATTGACAGCAGCTTTGACGGCTGCAATCGTGTCGTATTCTGCATCGCCTTTGTAGCCATCGGCACGAGTGCGCCCGTGGAGTGTCAACATTTGTATGCCTGCTGTTTCTGCCATGCGTGCAATGTTGAGTGCATTTTTATTGGCACGATCCCAGCCGGTACGAAACTTCAGTGTTACCGGCACATCGACTGCTCGTACGACCGCATCAAGAATTTGTCCGACGAGACTTTCGTGTTGCAAGAGGGCGGACCCACACCAGGCATTACACACTTTTTTGACCGGACAACCCATATTGATATCGATGATTTGCGCACCTTTATCAACATTGAATTTAGCGCAATCAGCCAACATGACCGGATCAGCGCCAGCAATTTGCACCGCCTTCGGCTCCATTTCACCTTCGTGGTTGGTGCGTCGGGTCGATTTTTCGGTTTCCCACAGTTTAGGATTTGAGGCTGCCATTTCAGAAACAGCATAGCCCGCACCTAATTCTTTGCATAATTGCCGAAATGGCCGATCTGTTACGCCAGCCATAGGAGCAACAAAAATATTATTACGCAAGACGTAGGGACCGATTTGCACGATGAGGATCTGGGGAAATTTGGAGAAGCGCTATTCTACCTGAAACTTGCCTAAATAATTGGCAAAATTCTCGACGGTTGGTAGGAATATTTATTTCTATCAATTGTTATTTTTGATAGGTTTAGACTTGCAATTCTAGATATTTTTTAAAATGTATGTATTGATAGGTTTTTACCGTGATGCAAACAACGTATTTTTAAAAAGTGAATCTTTAAAATTGATTCATTAAACATAGTAGGTTGATGATGAGAGAATGCCAGGTGCGAAGTTGGCTTTCTTTATGTGGCATTCTTTATTTATTTTGATTAATTTCATCGATCGCATCCGCGTCCAGATGCGCAATATCTCCCCATGAAATCAATTGCAGCTGACCATCGACATACGCAAAACGATTAATGCTGGCGTTATAAATTGTCACTTCTCGTGGTGCCTCTAAAGGCAGATCTTTGGCTGCACGGTACGCACATTCCAACACGCCGCCATGCGCAACAATCGCTATTTTTTTTCCGGCAAATTGCTTTGCATAATGGTCGATATGTGTGATGACACGCAGATGGAACTGACGTACCGTTTCGCCTTTATTTTCGCCTAGAGGAAACTCTGCATCAGGATCATGGGATTTCCACGCCGCATGTTCAACGGGAAACAGATGCGGCAGGTCGCTATAAAGCTGCCCCTCAAAGCCACCGAAACAACGTTCACGTAAGCCTGCATCGAGGCGTGTATTGACGCCCTGCAAACGGGCAATCTCACCAGCGGTCTGCACTGCCCGTTGTAGGTCACTCGAGATGACGGCATCTACTCTTTCATTTTGCAGTGCATAAGCAAGGGCTTTTGCCTGACGGGTACCTTCGGCGTTGAGAGGAATGTCCAGATGACCTTGCAGGCGTCTGACCGCATTCCAGGCTGTTTCGCCGTGGCGTATTAATAGAATTTCTGTCATGAGAAGATGTTGTTGGTGCGACTTAGGCTGTTGATTGAGGGGGGAGCGACGGCACCGGCCGTTTAGTTTCTAGCCAGAAGGTTACTGGACCATCATTGGTCAGTGAGACTTTCATCTCCGCGCCAAAGCGACCGCTGGCAACCGTTGAATGCTGGCGTTGCGCTTGCCGGAGGAAGTAGTCGAACAGTTCTTTGGCGACAGCAGGTGGAGCTGCCGGCGTGAACGAGGGACGAGTGCCGGAGTTGGTATCTGCAGCAAGTGTAAATTGCGGTACCAGCAATAAGCCACCGCTGGTGTCTTTGATGCTCAGGTTCATTTTACCCGCGGCATCTGAAAACACGCGATAGCTGAGCAGTTTGGTCAATAACGCATCCGCTTCTTTTTCAGTGTCGCCGCGTTCAGCGCAGACCAGTACCATTAAACCAGCATCGACCGCACCGATGGTGATTCCATCGACAACGACACTGGCCTGAGTCACACGTTGTAATAAGGCGATCATGCTGCCAATGTCACGCGAGCAAATTTACGCTTGCCGACTTGTAGCACAAATGTACCTGCATCAAGCTTTAAGCCCTTGTCGCTGATGACGTTACCATCAACACGGACGCCACCTTGCTCAACCATCCGCAGCGCTTCGGAGGTGGATGCACACAAATTAGCTTGTTTGAGTAATTGTGCAACACCTACCGGTGCACCATTGAGGCTGACTTCTGGAATATCGTCAGGAATGCCACCTTTAGACCGATTCACGAAATCCGCTAGGGCATCGTCGCCAGCTTGTTTGCTATGGAAGCGCGCCACAATTTCTTGTGCCAGTGCGACTTTGATATCGCGTGGATTTTGTCCTTCAGCGACTGCTTTTTTGTAGCCTGCGATTTGTTCGATCGAAGTGAACGATAACAAGTCGTAGTATTTCCACATCATTTCATCAGAGATACTCATTACCTTGGCAAACATGGTGTTGGCAGGCTCTGTGATGGCGATGTAGTTATTTTTCGACTTAGACATTTTTTCAACGCCGTCCAGACCTTCCAGCAATGGCATGGTCAGAATACATTGCTGTTCTTGTCCATAATCTTTTTGTAACTCGCGGCCGACCAGCAGGTTGAATTTCTGGTCGGTGCCCCCAAGTTCCAGATCAGCGCGCAATGCCACCGAATCGTAACCTTGCATTAATGGATATAAAAATTCATGAACAGAAATCGGTGTGCCAGCTTTAAAGCGTTTGGTGAAGTCATCTCGTTCCATCATACGGGCGACCGTATATTTGGACGACAGTTGGATCATGCCGCGCGCGCCGAGTGGGTCGCACCATTCAGAGTTGTAGCGGATTTCTGTTTTTGCAGCATCCAGCACCAGACTGGCTTGCTTGAAATAGGTCTGGGCGTTGGCTTCGATCTGTTCGCGGGTCAGCGGTGGACGTGTGGCGTTACGACCAGATGGGTCGCCAATCATGGAGGTAAAATCGCCGATCAGGAAAATCACGGTATGGCCCAGATCTTGCAACTGCCGCATCTTGTTGAGAACAACGGTGTGGCCTAAGTGCAAATCTGGTGCAGTGGGATCCAGACCAAGCTTGATGCGCAAAGGCTTGCCAGATTGTTCACTACGTGCGAGTTTTTGGGCAAATTCAGATTCAATGAGTAATTCGTCAACACCGCGTTTCGTTACTGCAAGTGCATGTAGAACCGCGTCAGAAAGTGGCAGTAACGCCGGGGAGGAATTGGAATTTTGTACAGAAGTCATATTTTATTTGCATCACATTTTTTGTAACACCGCTGGTCAGGGTTCATATTCTGAATCGATAATCAGCGTTTGCCAAATTCTGGGTGTTGGTTTAATTGATGGGACTACGCTAAGTTGTTTTATAATCCCGTCTTTGTTTGTCACCGATGTGTGCTTCTCTATGTATAGAACTGCACCATCAACTGGTGGTCATCATCATGTGTTGAATGCGATGTCGCGGACATTGCACCACAAACCATCACGACAGCAACCACGAATTTTCGATTAAAACAGTTAATTTTAACTTATTGCATGCGTCCATTAGATAAATTCCTTCATTTCGCTTCTGGTAGAAGGCAGCTTTTCGGATCCAGTCGCGTTTCACGTGCGGTTTCCCTCTCTGCTCTTTTCTTTGCCGTTTGTGCAATTGGCGCCGCTGCCGTTGCGCCGTTGGCACCAGATGCTGCAGATTTACCAATCAAAAAACTCACTCAAGAACTGCCATTGCCAAAGCTTGACGAGCAGATCGCAGCCATTGAAGACACTGAACAGCATTTTGTTCGTGAAGAAACGGTGCGCCGTGGCGATACCCTCAGCGCCTTATTGTTACGATTGGGTGTTGAAGATTCAGACGCTGATAAATTTATCAAGACTGACAGTGTTGCCCGTAGCTTGTTGCAATTGCGCACGGATAAAGCAGTTCGTGTCAAAACCAATGACGAAGGGGAGCTCGAGTGGTTGCAGACCACGGTCGTTGATGGCAATGATAAGACAGCCCGTACCATAGAAATTACCCGCGACGCGAATGGCCATTTTAAGGCCGTTGATGCTGAAGCCAACCTAGAGCGCCGTGTTGAGATGGCCTCTGGAAATATTGTTTCTTCTTTGTTTGCTGCGACTGATGATGCCAATATTCCGGATAGTATTGCATCTCAGATTATTAGTATGTTTGAAACAAACATCGATTTCCGTAAGCTGCAGCGCGGGGATCAGTTCAATGTGGTCTATGAGAGCTTTTGGCAAAATGGTCAAAAAGTAAAAACAGGTCGCGTGTTGGCAGGTGAATTCACCAATGCTGGCAAACCGTATCAAGCCGTATGGTTTGACGAGGCGGGCGGTCAGGGTGGCTACTACACTTTTGATGGTAAATCACTCAAAAAAGCATTTTTGAAATCGCCGTTAGCGTTTACACGTATTTCCTCTGGTTTTTCCATGCGTTTGCATCCGATTTCTGGACAATGGAAGCAGCATAAGGGTGTCGACTTTGCTGCAGCGTTGGGTACGCCAATTCGTGCGACGGCCGACGGTGTTGTGGATTCTGCCGCGATGAGCAGTGGTTATGGCAATCTTGTCGTGATTAAACACTGGGGTGGTTACAGCACTGCTTATGCACACATGATGCGTTTTGCTCCTGGTATCCATAAGGGCTCTCATGTGTCCCAAGGCGAAGTGATCGGTTTTGTTGGTATGACTGGCTGGTCAACAGGGCCGCACGTACATTACGAGTTCCGTGTCAATAATGATGCCCGTGATCCGTTGTCTGTGGTGGTGCCAAATGTACAGGCGTTATCTAACACCGAGTTGCCACGCTTTAAGGCTGTTGCCAGCGATATGCATCATCGTTTTGATTTGCTACGTCCGGAACGTCTGGCGCAAAATAGCAAACCTGCTGCCAGTTAAGTAGCCCCCCATTATTGATGGCCGAACAGCATGTTCGGCCTTTTTTATTTGAGCTGTAATGATGCACACTGAAAAATCTACGCCACTGAGCGCAGCACAAATTCCGGTCTACATAGGTATGATGTCAGGCACAAGTCTTGATGGTGTCGACGGGGTATTGGTACGCTTGCCTGTCACCCAGGGCGATACGATGGAGTTACTTGCTTCTGCGTATATCCCCTTTAGCGAAGAGTTGCGTCGTCAGGCGTTGCAATTACAGCAGCCAGGGGAGAATGAAATTCATCATGAGGCGCTGCTGGCTAACGCTTTGGCTCACTCTTATACCACCTGCACTTCGGCATTATTATCAAACTATCCTCATCTTGCAGTACGTGCCATCGGTGTTCATGGGCAAACAATCCGCCACCGTCCTGAACTGGGCTTTACGCGACAGACAAATAATCCGGCCTTGCTGGCTGAATTAACATCGATTGATGTGATCGCAGATTTTCGTAGCCGCGATGTGGCTGCTGGTGGGCAAGGCGCACCGTTGGTGCCAGCGTTTCATCGGGCAATATTTGGTCATTCTGGACAATGCCGTGTCGTTGTCAATATAGGTGGGATCAGCAATATCAGCATACTTGCAGCGGATGGCGCGACCACTGGGTTTGATACCGGACCCGGCAATGTGTTGATGGATTACTGGATTCAGAAGCATCAGGGTGTTAGTTACGATGCCGATGGCGCCTGGGCTGCGCTAGGACAGGTGAATGAGGCATTGCTGAGTCGGTTGATGTCGGAATCCTTTTTGCTTTTACCACCACCTAAAAGTACCGGTCGTGATTTGTTCCATGCTGACTGGCTACAACGGCATCTCCAGCAATTTTCATCAATGAATGCCGTCGATGTGCAGGCCACTTTGTGTGCGTTCACTGCGCACAGTCTGGCGCTGGCAATCATGAGCAATGTGCCACAGACAGAGATGGTCTATGTATGTGGTGGTGGCGCTTACAACGCGACGCTGATGCGTATGCTACAAGGTGCATTGAGAGCAGAAGCGTCTGACGCCGAAGTGCAAAGTACGGCACAATTAGGGGTAGCGCCAGAACACGTGGAAGCATTAGCCTTCGCCTGGCTGGCGCAACAGTTTTGTTTGCGTCAGGCGGGCAACCTGCCAGAAGTGACAGGTGCTAAAGGCTTGCGCATTCTCGGGGCTTTGTATCCTGCCTAAATCAATATCATTACGGTTGTCATTGCGTCGGGCAAGATCACGCGTGGAATACAGTTACACAGATACGCAGCCCGATCATCATTCCATTGAAAGAATCTATGTCTCATTTTATTTATATCGCTGATCCCATGTGTTCATGGTGCTATGGCTTTGGGCCAAAATTAACGATGCTATTGAGTGATATACCCGATGCAAGCTTGGAAGTCGTTGTTGGTGGTCTGCGGGCTTACAATCAGCAAATCATGGAGGACGCACAACGAACGATGATTCGCGGTCATTGGCAACACGTTGCAGAAGCGAGTGGTTTGCCTTTTTCAGATGTCGGCATGACACAACCTGGTTTTATTTACGACACTGAACCAGCGTGCCGCGCGGTAGTCGCCACAAAGATCATTGCAGATCATCTGAGCGGACAACAATTGCTACAGGTATTTCATGCGATTCAAGATGCTTTTTATGCCAAGGGACAGGATATTACGCAGACATCTGTATTGGCTGGGGTCGTTGCGAACACGCTCAATCACATCGATGGTCACGATAGCTTTGATCAAGAGAGTTTTATTGAAACCTTTATGTCCCCACAATGTATGGCCGATACACGTGCTGAATTTGAACAGTGTCAGCGCTGGGGGATCCGCGGTTTTCCGGGATTGTTGATCGTGCATAATGAGGCATTACACATGATTGCCGCTGGCTACACCAAAGTGACAGAGCTACGCGCCGCGATCCATCACGTATTAAGTAATTAGTATTCAAAAAAATAATCAAAATAACGGATTTCTATGATTCATTCATCACTTGTATCCCGCATTCAAATCGCGCCGCAAGGACCGGAGTTTTCGCGTATTGTCCTCGGCTTATGGCGCTTGGCTGACTGGCGCATGTCGCCGCAGGAGCGTGTTACTTTTCTTAAACAGGCACTCGAACTGGGTATCACGACTATTGATCAAGCGGATATCTATGGTGATTATCAAAGCGAGACTCTGTTAGGTGAGGCGTTACAGCTTGCTCCTGAGTTGCGTGACAAATTGCAGTTCGTCAGCAAGTGCGGAATCAAACTGATCTCCACAGCGCGACCTGCACATAGGATACAGCACTACGACACGAGCCGTGCTCACATCATTGCCTCAGCAGAGAATTCCTTGCGCTCGATGCGGATCGAACAACTCGATGTGTTGCTAATTCATCGCCCAGATCCATTGATGAATGCCGACGAAATGGCAGAAGCATTCGAGCATCTGCAACAGAGCGGCAAGGTCAGGTATTTTGGTGTCTCGAACTTTACACCAGCACAATTTGAGCTGCTGGCAGCGCGTTTCCCGTTAGTGACAAATCAGGTTGAGCTATCCTTGTTGCATTTGCCACCGTTGCATGATGGTACGCTGGATTTATGTCAAAAATTACGCATCGCACCGATGATTTGGTCGGCGCTCGGAGGCGGTGATTTGTTCCGTGAATCAGCGACGACAGATCCACAAGTTCTGCGCGTCAGAGAAGTATTGAATGCGTTGTCCGCTGAACTGAATTTGCCAGCGAGTACGATTGCCTTATCGTGGATATTGCAACACCCGTCTCATCCGCTCGTACTGACGGGCTCAGGACGTATCGCTGCGTTGAAAGAAGCTGCTTTAGCCTGCCAGCACACGCTGTCTCGCGAGCACTGGTTCCGTCTGTGGTGTGCATCCGCAGGCAAAGGTGTCGATTGATATTTTGAAATTCGTCGGGCAGCCATTGAGCTGCCCTGACGATTTAAGCGACGTAAAACAAGACGGCGAAATACTGGCACATGCTGCCGGCAAGGACAAACAAATGCCAGATGCCGTGTCCGTGTTTCAGTTTCTCATCTGTCGCATAAAAAATAATACCAACAGTATAAAATACGCCACCGAGTGCCAGCCAGATAAATCCATTTTGCAATATCGCCATTAACGGCACGATCACCGCAACCGCGAGCCAGCCCATAATCACATAGATCGCTAGCGACATCCAACGCGCGCCTTTGGCGAACAAAATTTCCTGTACGATACCAATAACAGCCAAGCCCCATTCTAGCCCAAAGATGACCCACCCAGAATGTTCGCGCAGCGTGACTAAAGTGAATGGCGTATAGCTACCGGCGATCAGTAAGTAGATCGCACAGTGGTCTAGCTTTTGGAACACATTCTTCGCTTTGCCGCGTAGGCTGTGATACAGCGCAGAAATGGCATACAGCAAAAACAGCATCGCACCGTAAATACTGAAACTCACGATCTTCCAAGGATCGCCAAGGCGTGCACCAACTGTGATCAGTACCGCTGCGCCACCAATTGCTAGTGCAGCGCCAGCGAGATGGCTGATGCTATTGAATTTTTCTCCGTAATACATAAAACACCTAACATTTTTTTCATTGATGCCCTCCGTAATTTGGAATGAGGACTTATGGCTGAGAATACGTTGTCTGGAAGGTAGACTGCATCCAGTTGATAAATATTTCTACTTCACGACGTAAGACAGGCTGTGCTTCGTGCACGAGATGATAAGCGTGAGGCGGCGTTGCTAATTGAGTATCAAATAATCGCACTACTTCGCCAGACTTGATCATGTCTTCCGCAAAATGTTGTCGGGTTAAGCCGACCCCATGTCCATGCTTAATCGCTTCAAGCAACAAGCCCAGATCATCAATACGTAAGCCGTTGGCTGGTTCTGGCCAATCTAGTCCAGCAACGTCAAACCAAGGTTGCCATGGTTCTAGGGCTGAGCGCAGTAGGTTGGCATGTCGCAAATCTGCTGGCGTTTTGATCGGTGCAATCGTTTTTAAATATGCGGGACTTGCCACCGCAAAGCTTGGCTCAACAAACAGTTTCTTTGTGACCAGATTGGGATATTCGCCAGCGCCAAAACGGACTTCCACATCACTTTCTGACAGACTCAGATCGTAGAGCGGCACAAACAAGTAGACTTCAATTTCAATGTCGGGATACTTGGTGGAAAAATCTGCCAGGCGAGGCATAAACATATAGCGTGCAAATGTTGGCGGTAACGTGACTTTCACGCGCATCTGGTTTTGAGTAATTTTGTTTGGCAATGGAAAATCAGACAGGGTTCGGAGGGCATTCCTGACGACATCAAGGTAGCGGCGTCCGAATTCGGTCAAGGTCACACTGCGTCCCTCGCGCACAAATACACGTTCACACAAATGTTCTTCCAGCAGACGGATACGGTGCGATAGGGCGGAAGGGGTAATACAAAGTTCTTCAGCAGCGATTGCAAAAGAACCAAAACGTGCAGCTGCTTCAAAGGCGGAGAGCGCATGTACTGGGGGAAGTCTTGTTGCCATTCTTAGTCCTGATTTTATGCTTTATTATTACCTGATTTGCCTAAAAGCAATCATTTACTGGGGTTTATTCATGTTTTTTGCACCCATTGCGTAGCCTGGTGGCTATGTCTAGATTTATCAGAAAAGCCATCTTGTGAATGACGTAATCAATGCTTGGGTAGGGATATGTTTTTGTGCTTTATCGGGAGTCGCCGACAAGAGCACCAAGAAATTGCCGCCACCGACGTTACCGATGATATGCCATATGATAGCTTGATTTGGCCTGAGAATCGCTGTTTCCTTAGTATCTTGTGTTAAACATTCTTTTGTTCCGTACGTGTTTGGTGTGCCTTGGCAATAGATACATTGATCATTGCTTGGTGTCGCAGCTTTGTCACTTCGTCTCTTTTTAACTGGCTGATTCTGACTAGGGTTAGTGCATTGAGTTGGTTTTTGCCTTATGCTCAACGACTTCTTTTAATTGAAAATGATTATGGGTAATCGACTCTCAAAAATAGCGACACGCACCGGTGATGCGGGTACGACCGGACTCGGCGACGGCAGTCGGGTGGATAAAGATGCATTGCGTGTACACGCGATGGGTGATGTAGATGAACTCAATTCGCAGATTGGTGTGTTGTTGTGCGAAGCGTTGCCACCAACAATGAAGCATGAATTGGCGTCGATACAACATGATTTGTTTGATATGGGCGGTGAATTGTGTATTCCTGGCTATACCATGATTACTGATGCGCAGGTCGCACGACTAGACGCGTTGTTAGAGAAATATAACGCCGATTTGCCACCGCTTAAAGACTTCATTTTGCCTGGAGGCTCTCGGGCGGCAGCGATTGCCCATGTGTGTCGTACTGTGTGTCGCCGCGCCGAGCGTGCGATTGTCAGCGTGGGTAAAAGCGAGCCAATCAATGACCATCCACGCCAGTACATGAACCGCCTGTCAGACTTGTTGTTTGTACTTTCGAGGGTGCTCAACCGCGTCGATGGCGGTAATGACGTTTTATGGGAAAAAGACCGTAGCCGTTGATATTGAATGACGTTTGGGCTTAGTTGTCAGTGCCCGAATGTCGCTGAAGTAAGCGCATCAGTGCCGCGCGCAAGTCGGCATTTTGCGCGTTGTTTTCGATATTCTTTTCCAGATTACTCAATGCCTGTAGTGCCGTTTTGGGGATTGATAATTGTTTTACTGGTAATGGTTTTTCGATAACACGCTTCACTTGTACTTTGATGCGGATTGCGTTAATCTGCCAGCCTCGTTGCTGTAATTGTAATTGTAATTTTGGACATTGTTGCTTGAGTTTAGTTGCAATTGCCGCATTGGCCGCGCCTAGTACCAGTTCGCCGTCGGCGACTTGCATCACTTCACAGTATTCGAAAAGTGAAGAGAAGATTGTTTCGCAATCTTTCTGCAAGGCTAAATTACGCTGAATCGCTGGGAGCAGAGGAGCAAGTTTGTCGTTTGCGCGTAAAAAATCACTCGCGCCGCTAGCCATTGACACGGCGCGGCCACGTTTAATATGAATACGATGTGGGGGTGGTAATGATGCAGACATGGCGCACACATTACCACAAAGCGCGTATTTTCACGCAGGTTAAACACGCCATTCCAGAGGGAAATGACAGATGCAGATTATCTTGATGCATTCTCGCTTTACCCAGGCTAAATCGGTCACATTATCGACCCGTCATGTCTTGGTCGCAGTCATCGGGTTTATTATTTTGATGGCCATCAGTGGCGCACTGATGGCGACGTTAACGTTGCGCTTGGCAAGTTCTGATTTGCCCATTCTCCGCAATATTCTGCCAACGACTGTTCCCTCACCAATCTCTGGTGATCTTAATGCCAAAGACCGTTATGTGAAAGAAAACCTCACTACGATGGCTGTGAAGTTGGGTGAGATGCAGGCGCAGCTCATGCGACTCGATGCCTTGGGCGAGCGGGTGCAAGGCTTGGCTGGCGTGAAGCCGGAGGAATTCAATTTCAAAGACGCACCGGGCCGAGGCGGGCCTGAAATCACGACGGCACCATCGCATGAATTGAATATGTCTGAATTGCAGTCGGCGTTGGATGCGTTTCAAAAAGATGTTGACCATCGGTCTGACTATTTGAATGTCGTTGAGACCAATTTGATGAGTTTTAAGATTCAATCAAAATTGTTGCCTACAAGTCAACCAGTTAACGTTGCTTACAATGCATCTGGATTTGGCTGGCGTCTCGATCCGTTTACAGGTCATAGTGCTTTCCATGAAGGGATTGATTTTCCTGCGCCAACGGGTACGCCGATTGTCGCGGCGGCGGGTGGTGTCGTGATCGCTGCTGAATTCCACCCGCAGTTTGGCAATATGATAGAGATTGACCATGGTGGCGATCTGATTACGCGCTACGCTCACACGTCTAAAGTCTATGTCAAACTGGGTGATATCGTTAAGCGTGGTCAGCACATCGCTGATATTGGTTCAACGGGCCGCTCGACTGGCGCGCATCTGCATTTTGAGGTCAGGATCAAAGATGTCCCTCAAGATCCGAATAAGTTTCTCACCGCTGGCGCTAATCAAGCCAAACTTGCCGCACTTAAGCAAAAATAAGCTTGTTTTTACTTAATTAGTCACCAAATCACCAATGCTGTAGGGATTTGATCAGGCTTTTCATGGTGAAGACCGAACAGCATGGTAAAATCGTGAGTTATCCTATATTGTTGCTGTGCAAGCAATTTTTTGCCGCGGCGTTTTTCAGAATTTAACTTTCCGTTCATAGCATGTCATTCCTGACCAAGATATTCGGCAGCCGTAATCAACGGCTTTTGAAGCAATACCAAAAGACGGTGCGTGAGATCAACGCATTGGAACCCCAGCTGGAAACTTTGTCAGACGAGGCTTTGCAAGCTAAGACTGCTGAATTTAAAGCACGTGTGGCTGAAGGAGCAACGCTCGATAGTATATTGGTAGAAGCCTTTGCAGTTTGTCGCGAGGCCAGTAAACGCGTGCTGAAAATGCGTCACTTTGACGTTCAGATGATCGGCGGTATGGTTTTGCACTACGGCAAAATCGCTGAAATGGGGACCGGTGAGGGTAAAACCCTGATGGGTACTCTGCCAATCTACCTCAATGCCCTGTCTGGTAAGGGTGTGCACGTGGTGACGGTCAATGATTACCTGGCAGAACGCGATGCGGAATGGATGGGACGTTTGTATGCCTGGCTGGGGCTGACAACAGGGATTAATCTGTCGCAACTCGACCATGACTCTAAACAAGTCGCGTATGGCTCTGATATTACGTACGGCACAAATAACGAATTCGGTTTTGATTACCTGCGCGACAACATGGTTTTTGAAGCCAAAGACCGCGTCCAGCGTGGTCTTAACTTTGCTGTGGTCGATGAAGTTGACTCGATTCTGATCGATGAAGCGCGTACGCCGTTGATTATTTCTGGTCAGGCTGAAAACCACACCGAGTTGTATTACAAAATCAACGAAGTACCGAAACTGCTGACATTGCAGATCGGCGAAGAAACACCAGATGGCACGGGCAAGATAGAAGTGCCTGGTGATTACACCAAAGATGAAAAAGCTCATCAGGTCTTATTGACAGAGGCTGGTCACGAAAAAGCAGAGAAAATCCTGACGCAAATGGGCTTATTGCCTGAAGGTGCGTCTTTGTATGACCCTGCGCATATCACCTTGATTCATCACTTATATGCCGCTTTGCGCGCACATGCTCTGTATTTCAAAGACCAGCACTATGTTGTGCTGAACGATGAAATTGTCATTGTTGATGAATTTACTGGTCGTATGATGACGGGTCGCCGCTGGTCTGATGGCTTGCATCAGGCCGTGGAAGCCAAAGAAGGCGTGCGGATTCAAAACGAAAACCAGACACTGGCTTCGATTACTTTCCAGAACTACTTCCGTATGTACTCCCGTTTGTCGGGCATGACTGGTACAGCGGATACCGAAGCGTATGAGTTCCAGGAAATTTATGGCTTGGAAACTGTCGTCATTCCACCAAATCGTCCTTCACAGCGTAAAGACCGTCAAGATCAGGTCTACAAATCCGCTGAAGAAAAATATGGCGCGATGTTGAAAGACATTCAGGATTGTTTTGAGCGTGGTCAGCCAGTATTGGTTGGTACGACATCGATCGAAAATTCTGAGTTATTGTCTGGCATTTTGACTAAAGCAAACTTGCCACACAACGTGCTCAATGCAAAACAACACGCTCGTGAAGCGGAAATTATTGCGCAGGCAGGTCGTCCTCAGGCAATTACTATTGCAACGAACATGGCTGGTCGCGGTACCGACATTGTGTTGGGTGGTAACGTTGCTAAGCAGGTACAACTGATCGAAGCAAACGATGCATTGACTGAAGTTGATCAAGCGGCACAATCACAGAAATTGCGCGACGAATGGGCATCATTGCACGATCACGTCGTACAGGCAGGTGGTTTGCACATCATTGGTACTGAACGTCACGAATCACGCCGTGTTGATAATCAATTGCGTGGTCGTTCTGGTCGTCAGGGGGATCCTGGTTCGAGCCGCTTCTACTTGTCACTTGATGATCAGTTGCTGCGTATTTTTGCTGGTGATCGCGTTCGCGCCATCATGGACCGACTCAAAATGCCAGAAGGTGAGCCAATTGAAGCAGGTATTGTTTCTCGCTCCATCGAATCTGCGCAGCGCAAAGTAGAAGCACGTAACTTCGATATCCGTAAGCAACTGCTGGAATACGATGACGTCGCTAATGATCAGCGCAAAGTGATTTACCAGCAACGTAATGAATTGCTTGAGGCGCATGATATGACGGAACTGATGTCATCGCTGCGTCACGGTATGTTTGCCGATCTCGTCCATATCCATGTGCCACAAGAATCAGTTGAAGAGCAATGGGACCTTCCTGGCTTAGAAAAAGTATTGTCGGCAGAGTGGAACATCGATTTGCCGTTAGTTAATATGGCGGCCTCAGAACCAAGTCTGACTGGCGAAGACATTCTGGAGCGTGTACAGCAAGCCGTGAATCTGGCGTACGAAGCGAAGGTGGCGATTGTTGGTAAAGAATCGTTTGCAGGGTTCGAGCGTAGTGTCATGCTGCAGAGCATTGATACCCACTGGCGTGAACATCTGGCTGCATTGGATCATTTACGTCAGGGTATCCACTTACGCGGTTATGCTCAGAAAAATCCTAAGCAAGAATACAAACGTGAAGCGTTTGAATTGTTTGCACAAATGCTCGATATGATCAAAAACGACGTGGTGCGTACGGTCGTTACAGTGCGTATCCAATCACGTGAAGAAATTGAAGCTGTTGAAGAGCAAATGGCTTTGCCCCAAGTTGAAAACGTTCATTTCCAACATGCTGACTTTGATGCAACTGCATCTCCAGAAGAAATCATGGCGCCAGCGGCATTTAATGCCACTGAACAGCCTGAACTGAGTTACGCATTGAAGGTTGGTCGCAATGATCCTTGCCCCTGTGGAAGCGGTAAGAAATTTAAACAATGTCACGGTAAGCTTGCTTAACGTTCATTAACGTGAAGATATGAAAGGGGGGAAGAAATTCCTCCCTTTTTTTATCTGAATTCCAGATTTTGCGCGATATTGTTGAACGTGTTGTTGCTGCATCTTGTGTGTTATTCATCATAGAGTCGGCCTCGCCTCGGATCGCCAGCGATCCGGCTGGACTTATCATGGCAGGAAAGTGTCCTTGCGCCAGTCTTCAATATTTTTCGTTTCAGGGGTAATCGCGTTGCAACAAAAATGTCCTACAATGGCGGCTTGATTTCAACGCAAGGAAGTTACCATGGCCGTCAATTCCCCACTCCCTGTCGCTGCTGATTTAAAACCAGTTGCCGGTATTCGTCTTGGCTATGCTGAGGCAGGTATTCGCAAAGCGAATCGTAAAGATGTATTGGTCATGGAGTTAGCTCCTACTGCCACTGTTTCCGGTGTATTTACGACTAACCGTTTCTGCGCAGCACCGGTGCAGGTATGCAAAGCGCATCTTGATGGTTTGCACATGGCCGCGGGTCCGATCCGCGCACTGGTTGTCAATACAGGGAATGCCAATGCTGGTACGGGTGATGCAGGATTGGCCGCCGCCAATGCAACTTGTGCGGCACTGGCTGAATTGCTGGGTTGTGAAGCCTCACAGATTTTGCCATTCTCAACGGGTGTGATCTTGGAGCCTTTACCAGTTGATCGCTTAGTGGCTGGGTTGCCACAGGCAATTGCCAACCTCAAAGAAGATAACTGGTTCTTCGCCGCCGAGTCCATTATGACCACGGATACGCAGCCTAAAGCCGCATCGGTGACATTACAAGTTGGTAACCACAGCGTAACAATGACGGGTATCAGTAAGGGCGCTGGCATGATCAAACCAAACATGGCAACCATGCTTGGTTATCTGGCACTGGATGCCAAAGTTGCCCAGCCAGTGCTGGATCACCTGATCAAGCAAGCTGCAGATAAATCATTTAACTGCATCACAATTGACGGCGACACATCAACCAATGATTCGTTCATGTTGATTGCAACCGGTGCTGGTACGCTGGAAGTGAATGAGATTGATTCTCCTGAGTATGAGATTCTCGCCAAAGCGGTCATCGATTTATCGCAAAAGCTGGCGCACATGATTATCCGCGATGGCGAAGGTGCAACGAAATTTATTTCTATCGCCGTAGAGCAAGGGCGTGATTTGGAAGAATGCCGCAAGATCGCGTATTCGATCGCGCATTCACCCTTGGTGAAAACAGCATTTTTCGCTTCTGACCCAAATCTTGGGCGCATTCTCGCGGCGATAGGTTACGCTGGCGTGACGGATCTAGATGTCAGCAAACTCGATCTTTACCTAGATGATGTATTGGTCGCCAAACATGGTGGACGTAACCCAGAGTACCGTGAAGAAGATGGTCAGCGCGTCATGAAGCAAAGCGAGATCACCATCCGCGTTAAACTTGGCCGTGGCGACGTGGAAACAACGGTATGGACATGCGATTTGTCACATGATTATGTAACAATTAACGCGGATTACCGTTCCTGATTGAATGATTTGAAGTAGACAACTATGACCCAGCTTGATCAATTTTTAGCACGTGCGGAACACGTTCTGACTCGTTTAGAAGCCTTGTTGCCAGGATCGATTGCAGCGCCAGATTGGCAGCTGGGGTATGCTTTTCGTTGGCGCAAACGCGGTGGGCAGGGATATTTGCAGGTGGTGCGCCATGCTTCGATGATTAGCTTGGACGATCTGCATAACATTGGTCCACAAAAAAAACAGATTGAACAAAATACGCTGCAATTTGTACACGGTAAGCCCGCTAATAATGTGTTACTGACAGGTGCCAGAGGGACAGGTAAATCCTCGCTGATCAAAGCCTGTCTGAATCAGTTTAGTGAGCAAGGTTTGCGCTTAATCGAAGTGGATAAGGCGGATCTGGCAGATTTGCCAGATATCGTTGATCTGGTGGCAGAACGTCCGGAACGTTTCATTATTTTCTGTGACGATCTCTCGTTTGAAGAAGGCGAAGCCGGCTACAAAGCCCTGAAAGTCGCGCTGGATGGCAGTATTGCCGCACAATCAGACAATGTCTTGATTTATGCGACCTCTAATCGTCGTCATCTGATGCCTGAAAAAATGTCCGACAATGCTAGCTATCATCATGCAGATGATGGTGACCTCCATCCCGGTGAGACGGTGGAAGAAAAAATTTCTCTCTCTGAGCGGTTCGGTTTGTGGGTATCGTTTTATCCATTTAAACAAGATGATTATCTCGATATCGTCAGCCATTGGTTACGTAGTTTTTCGTGTAACGATGAACAGATTGCTGCGGCCCGCGCTGATGCATTACGTTGGGCGCTGCAACGTGGTTCCCGTTCGGGTCGGGTGGCGTGGCAGTTTGCGCGTGACTATGCCGGAAAATTAATGGACATCCATCATGCCTGAGGTCGCCGCAAAAAATATTCAACCGGTGGATGTGGCTGTCGGTATTCTGATGAAACCAAATGGCAATGTTCTTCTTGGTCAACGCCCAGCAGGTAAACCCTATGAAGGATATTGGGAATTTCCTGGTGGTAAAGTTGAAGCAGGCGAGGCAATTGTTGATGCGCTCAAGCGTGAATTTGTCGAAGAACTTGGGATTCAGATCATCAGTGCTGAACCGTGGTGTGGGGTAGAGCATATCTACCCGCATGCGCATGTCCGCTTGCATTTTTACATTAGCCGCGATTGGGAAGGCGAACCGCAAAGCCTCGAAGGTCAGGCTTTCGCGTGGCAAGGTGACGTTGGCGTCACGCCTTTGTTGCCAGCGACAATTCCTTTGTTGGAGTGGCTTGGATTGTTACAAAATGATGTCAGTAACGTGCCCCTCTAGTACCGTCAATTGCTCTTTGGTGAAAATTAGTCATACCAACCTGATACCTCCTCTCGGATAGTGGCATCTGTGCTGCACTTTAGCGTGCTTTTGCTGCTGTCAACTCAGATTATTTTGTGTATTGTTAACGCAACTCCCTCCGTAGTTCTACTTATTGCCGGATGCTTTTCGGGCTGAGACTATCCTTGTTCATTTTAAAAATGTTATGTATTAAAAACGATACAGTGTATTATTTTAAATACACCGTTCATTTTTCAATACGCTGTAGAGGGAATACTCGGTAATTGAAGGTCGTGCTGTAAATTTGCCTGTATCGAATTCCATACAGCTTATGAGCGGTCATGGATTCTTTTTTTGTAAGTCATTGAATTTGCTTAATAAATATTAGTGGCACGGGCATTGCTAAGGGAAAGGAAACTTTTCTCTATAGCGATGGAGTGCTAAAAACTATGCAACAACTAGCAGAAAGAACCGGCGCTGTCCTGCGGATTGACTTGCAGGCCGTTCGATACAACTACCGATTACTGCGACATCGCCTGGGCTCGGCTCAGTGCGGCGCGGCAGTGAAGGCCGACGGCTATGGTCTGGGGGCAGAGCCCGTAGCAAAAGTGCTGTACCAGGAAGGCTGCAGACACTTTTTTGTGGCCCATCTTGAAGAGGCCATTGCCTTGCGCCCTGCGCTGCCGATCGACGCGCATCTGATTGTGATGCACGGTTCCCCTGTCGGCTGTGAGTCTGAATTCATTACCCATGGCTGTATGCCAGTATTGAATAGTCTTCAGCAAATTGAGGATTGGGCAGCTTTGGCCGCGCAGCGACAACAGCGCTTACCAGCGATTGTTCAAGTCGATACCGGTATGGCGCGCATGGGTTTATCCTCGCACGAGATTCAGATCTTGCAAAGCAATCCGGCGTTGTGTGCTGGAATCGATGTGCAGTATGTCATGAGTCATCTGGCTTGCGCTGAAGATCAGACCAATCCGATGAATCGTCAGCAGTTGGATACGTTTAATGCCTTGCGCGCTTTGTTTCCCGGAAGTAAAGCAAGTCTGGCAAATTCGGCTGGTATTTTTTTGGGTAGTGAATTTCATTTTGATCTGGCACGCCCTGGTGCTGCGCTCTATGGCGTTGCTCCAGTGGCAGGACAGGAAAATCCTTTACGTGCCGTTGCTCACTTGCAGGGGCGCTTGATCCAGACCCGCGAAATTCCAGCGGGAACGGGGGTTGGTTATGGTTCGACCTGGCGCAGTAAAGAAACGAGTCGCATAGCAACGATTGCTGTTGGCTATGCTGATGGTTGGTTACGTAGTTTAAGTAACCGTGGGGTGGCGCATATTGCAGGATTTGCAGCACCAATGGTGGGGAATGTTTCTATGGATACCATTACTCTGGATGTGAGCAATATCGCTCCAGTGTATTTGCAACCAGGCACATTCGTTGATCTGATATCGGCAACCAATACAGTGGATGACGTCGCTGCGAAAGCGAACACCATTGGTTACGAAATTCTGACCAGTTTGGGTACCCGTTATTATCGCGAGTACACAGACATCGCCCAAGCGACTTAGCCGTAGCTTAAGAAGACACCTACATCAATCACCAGCATATTCAGATCAAGCATTCAGGAGAATTAAAATGAAAGTTATCCTACTCGGCGCAGGCGTTATCGGAACAGCATCCGCTTACTTTTTAGCAAAAGCAGGTCACGAAGTGACCGTCATTGAACGTCAACCAGGTGCAGCGCTGGAGACGAGCTACGGCAACGCCGGCGAAGTCTCACCAGGCTACTCTGCACCATGGGCAGGCCCAGGCGTACCACTTAAAGCAATCAAATGGCTGATGATGAAGCACAGCCCATTGGCTATTCGTCCTACTTTTGATCTCAATACATGGCGTTGGGTAATGCAGATGCTGATGAACTGCACGACGGCACGCTATGAAACAAACAAAGGACGTATGCTGCGTATGGCTGAGTACAGCCGCGATGTATTACAGCAATTGCGTGCCGACACCGGCATTTCGTATGATGAACGTACTCAAGGTACCTTGCAGTTGTTCCGTAATCAGGCGCAACTTGATGGCGCCCAAGCTGATATCGACATTTTGAAGCGCTATGACGTTCCTTACCAAACCTTAGACAAAGCAGGCTGCTTGAAGGTGGAACCAGCGTTGAAGAACGTGCAAGACAAATTTGTTGGTGCTTTACTTTTGCCTGGTGATGAAACAGGCGATTGTTTCAAATTTACGCAGAACCTTGCCAAACTTGCTGAAGGTCTTGGCGTGACATTTAAATATGGCGTCAGCATTGAGCGATTAGTGCGCGAAGGCGACACCATTACTTCTGTGATTACATCAGAGGGCGAAATGAAAGCGGATCGCTACGTCTTGGCCTTAGGTAGTTATTCCCCAATCGTCTTGCGTGAACTGGGTATTAAAATTCCTGTTTACCCAATCAAAGGCTACTCAATTACTGTACCGATTACCGATGCACAACGGGCACCGGAATCAACCGTGATGGATGAAACTTACAAAGTGGCAATCACACGTCTCGGTGACCGCATCCGCGTAGGCGGCACCGCCGAAATCACAGGTTACAACCTGGATTTACGCAAAGATCGCCGCGACACCTTGGAATTCTCAGTCACTGATTTGTTCCCCGGTGGCGGCGATGTGAGCAAGGCTGAATTCTGGACTGGATTGCGTCCTATGACGCCAGACGGCACGCCCGTAGTCGGCCCTACCCCTTATCGTAATTTATTCCTCAACACAGGTCATGGCACGTTAGGTTGGACTATGGCTTGTGGTTCTGGACAATTCATTGCGGATCTTGTTTCAGGCAAGCGTCCGGCAATTTCTACTGAAGGTTTATTTATGGATCGATATGGCAGCATTAATCGTCCAGTCATTGTCCCCAAGGAGTTGGCATGAGCCAGTTTGAACAGTTGCTATCCTCAACCCAAGTATTTGCAGATGCGAATCTGAATACCCGTTTTTACGCCGCCATCGAAATTTTGGCGCAGACCATGATGGTGATGCCACGTGCGGCGACGGTCAGTAGTCTGGCGGCTGCAACCGGCAAAACACCGCGTCTGATTCGCTCCATCCTGACCACCTTAAGTAAAGATGGGCTGGTTGGGCGCGACGTGAAAGAAAAAGATGCTTGGCATTGCCGTGATTGCAACGGCTTTATTACTTTAGCTGATGTGTACCGCTGCTTTGCTGATGCAGAAGAACGCGCATTGGCTAAGGCGGCAAAACAGAATGCTGTGGCGATTGAAGAGAATGCCAATGAGACCGAGGAAGTGGATGTGAATCCATCCCGTAGCTCAAGTCAGCACAGCGTTGATTTGCTGATGATGCAAGTTAAAATGACGGTCAATCGGGCTGTTGTGCAACAGTTGCAGCAGTTTGATCTGAGTCGTTTGCGCGGTCTGGCGACGACGGCTGCTTTCCGTAGCCAATATGCGCGTCCACGTGGTTATATTCCAGAGCCTTACTAATGTTGAAACGCACCACTTAACAACGCCACACTAAGTCAAATAAAGTCACTTAATGCGCATCAATATTCAGTTCAAGGACCGCGTTGGCATCGCGCATGAGATTTTAGCCGTACTGGCCAAGCGTGGGTTAAACGTGGTAGCGGTCGAGGTCGATCCACCGCACATTTATATTGATAGTCCTGAGCTGCTGGAATACATGCTGCCCGACCTGCAGGAGGATTGCCGCAAGGTCAAAGGGGTGGGTAATATACAGGTGCTCGATGTGCTTCCTGGTATTCGCCGCCGCTTGCATCTTGACACGGTCATGGCTGCGATGGAAGACCCAGTATTGGCGATTGATGGTAGTGGTCGCATCATGATTGCTAACGCCGCTGCATCAGCGGTAGCAGGCACCGATGATGCTACCTTGTGCAGTCTGACCTTGAGTCAGATTCTGGATGATCCAGAGATTGAGCGTGAACTGATCGACGCTGGTTTCCGCCTTCCTAGCCGAGAAGTTACGTTGAAGGGCGAGCCGTTTTTTATGGAAGTGACGCCAGTCTCAGAACCTCTCATCCTTGAATTAGCTCCATCGGGGCGCTCAGTTGGTGCTGTCTTAAGCTTTCATACGCCGGCGCGGATTGGTGGCCGTTTGCACGCTTTACAGAACTCGGCGGGTAATGGGTTTGAACTCATTATTGGCGAGTCAGAACAAATTCGTTCCTTAAAAATTAAAGCAGCCCGCGTCGCTGTCGTTGATGCCCCGCTACTCATTACTGGCGAAACAGGTACAGGTAAGGAACTGCTTGCGCAAGCCTGCCATGGTATGAGTCCCCGAGCAAATGCCCCCTTTCTTGAACTGAACTGCGCTGCCTTGCCAGAAAGTTTGGCTGAGAGTGAATTATTTGGTTATATGTCGGGCGCATTTACTGGCGCGCAACGCGGCGGTAAGCCAGGCTTGTTTGAAATGGCGGACGGTGGTACGGTGTTCCTTGATGAAATCGGAGAGATGTCGCTGTACTTACAAGCGAAACTGTTGCGATTCTTGAATGACGGTAAATTCCGACGCATTGGCGGCGATAAAGAAATCAAGGTCAATGTGCGCATTATCAGCGCCACGCACCGCAATTTAAGAAAAATGGTGCAAGAGGGTTTATTTCGCGAAGATTTGTTCTATCGCTTAAATGTGCTGCATCTGGAAGTGCCCGCATTGCGTGACCGTCCTGATGATATTTTGCCTCTGGCTCGCCATTTTATTGAGCGTGCATGTACGCAATCACAAAAACCGGTGTGTCGCCTGAACTCATCTGCTTGTGCTGTACTGGTATCGAACCGCTGGCCAGGTAATGTGCGACAACTGCAGAACGTGATCTTTCGCGCTATTACCATGTCAGATCAGCGCGTTCTTGATGCTGCGGATCTGGATTGGGCAGAGGGCAGCATCAGTGCAGACGAAGTCAATCTCGACACCACCGAAAATTGGGAATTGTCAGTCAATGCTTTTGAGCAATCCTTGCTGGAGCGACTCTATCCGCAATATCCATCAAGCCGCAAACTCGCGGCAAGGTTACAAACATCGCACTCGATGATTGCAACAAAACTACGTAAATATGGAATTCCGGCCAAGCGTTAAAGCACTTGTTCAGAGCTTAATGCAGCTCTTCGCCTTCAGGATCTTCAGGTAGATTGACTGCTGGAATCGTGTATTTTTCTTCTGCCCAAGCACCCAAATCAATTTGCTTGCAGCGGTCAGAGCAAAATGGACGATAACGGTTTTCAGTCGTCCACTCGACTTTGTTTTGACAAGTAGGACAGTTTACAAAGGTAGCCATGTTCAGGTGTTTCAGAGGTCAGAAATTACAGAGGGTCAGATCAAACGGGATGTCATTTTCAAACGCTTTGGGTTTCATATCGCCATCCTGCGACATATAACGTATCCACAACATATATTTGTTGGCTGAAATTTCTGGAATAGCGCCTAGTTCACGATTTACACCGACACGCAATAACTGATAAACCTTGCCTTGTAGCATTTGTTGGTAACTACCTGCTTGCGCGATGACCTTCGTTGTCGAGCCTGATTCGCGCAGCAAACGCAGAACGACATTGATAGCATCAAACAAGGGAGCAATCGGGGCAAACCATGCAGAAATATCGGCAAAGCGTTTTTCTGCTGAGTTTTTCTGCCAGGCATAATAACTTGGTAGATCAAACTCGCACGCACCACCAGGAATAATCGTGCGGCCGCGAATACTCATTAGCCATTCGTTATCACGGATATTTTGTCCAGTTTTTCCAGTACAGGCGATCAGCGAGGTACTGGCGCGATCAACGTCTTCCAGCACTTTATCGAGCATTTCCGCTTGAACGTTCGGATTCGATTTAAAACCAATGAGGGTGTGTTTCTGACGTTCTAGTTCTTGCAATAAATCAGATTTAAGGTCAGCACGACCTGCCACTTCCAACATTTCGAAAATGGTTGCGAGTGCAACATGATGTTGCAGCGGATCGGATTGATGGAGGAAAAATGTAAATTTTTCATACAGGTCTTCCAACCGCAGAAGCGTGCGAATACGCTCGTTGAAAGGGTATTCGTAAACAATCAAAATAGTGTCCCTGTTTTAAATTTGTTCAAATCTGAACTTCACATGATTCTGAACCATACGCTTGAAAATTACAAACATCATGTAAAGTTTTTTTGTCTCTGACGTGTTAAAAGCAGATCGATCAACCCTTTAGAGGCTGATATTCATTGTTCAGCCGAAATCGTCATGTTCTTGGCTAGCTTGAGGTATTGCTCATGCAGTTCCTTGACCCGCTGTTTGACAACACTCAGATCTGCTTCATTTTCGATAATATCATCCGCGGCGGCAAGACGTTGCTCTCTGCTTGCTTGTGCCCGCATGATAGACTGAACTTGTTCGAGGCTTAAGTTATTTCTTTTCATGACCCTAGTAATCTGAGTCTCCTCCATGCAATCGACAACGGCGATGCGGTTGACGCGCTGGCGCCAGTTCCCTGACTCGACCAGCAAGGGTACCGCGAAAATCGCATAGGGACTGCTTGCGTCGGCAGCTTGTTTTTCACATTGTTGACGTATCAGCGGGTGCAGAATCTGTTCCAGCTTTTTTTTGGCTTTGCTGTCATTAAAAACTAGTTCACGCATCCAGCTTCGGTTCATGGCACCCGTTTCGGCAATGGCCGCATTACCGAACGTCTGACGAATAGCGGGGATAGCTAATCCCTCGGGAGTGGTCAACTGGTGTGCGATGGCATCGGTATCAATGATCGCAATCCCTAATTGCTGAAACATATCTGTGACTGTGGTTTTACCGCTGCCGATACCTCCTGTCAGGCCAATCGCAAATGGCGAAGAGCGATGCGAAGACATCAGATATAACCCAGATATAGTTGCGTTAATTGCTTTCCCCAGATCAGCGCGATCAACCCTGCACCGGCGAGGTAAGGGCCGAATGGTAATGGTGTATCTTTACCCAATTTAGCGAGCACTATCATCGTTAGTCCGACGGCTGCACCAACGATAGAGGAGAGCAAGATAATGACTGGCAACATGCTCCATCCCATCCATGCACCCAGCGCCGCCAATAGTTTAAAATCGCCATACCCCATGCCTTCTTTACCAGCGATCAGCTTGAATGCCCAATAAATTGACCACAAGGATACATAACCGAAGGCTGCACCAATGACAGCCGATGGCAAAGAAGAGAACGTGCCGTTAAGATTGACCAGCAAACCCAGCCACATCAGACTCAGTGTCAAGTCATCTGGCAACAGATGCGTATCTGCGTCGATCATGGTCAAGGCAATCAGCATAAAGCCAAAAACCATGGCAGACAGACCCGCGATACCGCTTCCAAAATGCCAAATCATACTCGCCGAGAGAAAGCCAGTAGCCAGTTCGACTAATGGGTAGCGGATAGAAATAGGTGCCTTACAACCACGGCATTTACCGCCAATTGCTAGATAGCTAATGACAGGAATGTTTTCCATGGCGCTGATCTGATGCCCACAATGGGGGCATGCCGAGCGGGGGATAACGAGATTGTATGGCGTTGTATGAGGTAGCTCTTTTCCTGTTTCATGGGCAACAAAATTTTCAGCTTCATGTTGCATCATCTTCGGAAGCCGATAAATCACAACATTTAAAAAGCTACCAATCAGCAACCCGAAAATCCCAAAAATGATCGTACAAAAGGTGTTTTCGGGTAGCTTTAAAAAAAGTTCCTGTAGCATCAGACAACGGATCCTAATTTAAAAATTGGCAAATACATCGCCACAACCAAGCCACCGATGACCACACCCAAGATGACCATGATGAGTGGTTCCATTAAACTCGAGAGTGACGCGACTGCTTCATCGACTTCTTCTTCATAAAAATCAGCTACTTTACCCAGCATGCTGTCGAGGGCACCAGACTCTTCACCGATGGCAACCATTTGCGTCACCATGTTCGGAAATAAATTCGTGTTTTGCATAGCAACAGTGAGGCTGGTACCTGTGCTGACCTCTGTCTGAATTTTAATGGTGGCATCCAGATACACGGCATTGCCCGAGGCGCCGCCAACAGAATCAAGAGACTCTACCAACGGTACACCCGCCGCAAACATGGTCGACAGTGTTCTGGTCCAGCGGGCAATCGTCGCTTTTCTGATGATGGCGCCAAAAATAGGTAATTGCAGCAAAATACGGTCCATCGCACGTTGCATTTCTAGCGAGCGCCGCCATGTCTGAAAGAAGAAGTACAACGCACCAAAAATCGACCCAAAAATCAGATACCAGTAACTGACGACAAAATCAGAAATGGCCATCACAACCAGGGTGGGCGCTGGTAAATCAGCACCAAAGCTGGAAAAAACCTGTTTAAATGCAGGTACCACGAAAATCATAATCACAGCGGTAACCGCAAACGCGACAGAAAGAATGGCAATCGGATAGGTCAGCGCCGATTTGATTTTCTTTTTAATAGCGAGCGTTTTTTCTTTATATATCGCAAGACGGGTCAGTAAGTCTTCGAGAATACCCGCTTGTTCACCAGCGCCGACTAGGTTGCAAAAAAGTGGATCAAAATAGAGCGGGAACTTACGGAAGGCCTGATTCAGACTGGTACCGGTTTCTACGTCACCACGGATATCCTGCAACAATTTTGAAACAGAGGGGTTGGCATTGCCTTTTGCCACAATATCGAAAGATTGTAAAAGCGGTACACCAGCTTTCATCATGGTC
This sequence comes from Undibacterium sp. RuRC25W, assembly GCF_049339825.1. Lineage (NCBI taxonomy): Bacteria > Pseudomonadati > Pseudomonadota > Betaproteobacteria > Burkholderiales > Oxalobacteraceae > Undibacterium > Undibacterium sp. RuRC25W. The sequence continues at coordinate 31,780 of NZ_JBMPPD010000017.1, forward strand.
GCTAATTGGCGCGTGAACAAGGTGATGTCAGCATCAGTGATCTTTTTCCCTGAGCTGTAACTCTTTTTCTTCAGTTTGGTCACCAGAATACCCTGGCGACGTAACGTGGCGTTTACAATCGCCTCACCGCCGGCCCGTAGCTCACCCTGCACCGTTTTGCCAAATTTATCTTTACCTTCCCAAGCATAGATTACTTCTTTTACTGGTTTGATGGTCTTGGCGGAATTAGTTGCCATGTGACTGCTCTCCGATTATTCGTTGGTACATCCAAGTACTTCTTCTAGGCTGGTGAGGCCTTGTTTAACTTTCATCAGACCTGACTGGCGTAGGTTCCTGACGCCGTCGCGCTGTGCTTGCTCTTCAATTTCCATTGCACTACCGCTGGCGAGAATGATGCGTTCGATAGCGTTAGTGATGGGCATGAGCTGATAAATACCAACCCGACCTTTGTATCCATTACCACTGCAACGTTCACAGCCGACTGGTTCATAAGGTTTCCAGCTACCATCAAGCTCTTCTTCTTTAAAACCAGCCTGAATGAGAACTTCATCCAGAATTTCTGCGGGACGCTTGCAACTACACAGGCGGCGGGCCAGCCTTTGTGCGGTAATCAAAATCACTGATGATGCAATGTTAAACGGTAACACGCCCATGTTCATTAAGCGTGTCAGGGTAGAAGGTGCATCGTTGGTATGTAAAGTTGAAAATACCATGTGACCTGTTTGCGCCGCTTTGATAGCGATATCTGCTGTTTCAAGATCACGAATCTCACCGACCATGATCACGTCAGGATCTTGACGCAAAAATGACTTTAGTGCAACGGCAAACGTTAAGCCAGCTTTATCGTTAACGTTAACTTGGTTCACCCCTGGCAAGTTAATCTCTGCCGGATCTTCCGCCGTTGAGATATTGATGCCTGGCTTATTGATCACGTTGAGGCAGGTGTAAAGTGATACCGTTTTACCAGAACCGGTAGGCCCGGTAACGAGTACCATGCCGTAAGGACGCTGGATCGCGTTTAACAAAATTTCTTTCTGATCCGCATCGTAACCAAGTGCATCAATACCCATTTGTGCTTGCGATCCATCAAGGATACGCATAACGATTTTTTCGCCAAATAGAGTTGGTAATGTGCTGACACGAAAATCGATCGATTTTTTTGCGTTCAGTTGCAGCTTCATACGACCGTCTTGAGGTACGCGCTTCTCTGAAATATCTAATTTTGAGATAACCTTGATTCGCGACGACAGCTTGTCTTTGATGGCTAACGGCGGTTGGGCTATTTCGCGCAGTTCACCGTCAACTCGGAAACGGATTCGGTAGAATTTTTCAAATGGTTCAAAATGCAGATCGGATGCGCCCATGTTAATCGCGTCAATCAGCATTTTTTGCAGAAATTTGACGATCGGGGCGTCATCGACCTCATTTGCCTGCGCATCGGCAGCCGCTTGACCGGTATCGTCTTCTTTGAACTCAAATTCGAAATCATCGCCAGCCAGGTCGTTGAGGCTTTGCTCCGATGTTTTGCTGATTTTTTCGAGTAACTTGGTCAGAATGTCATGTTGGACCATGACCAGTTCAATCGCCAGATTCGTCTGAAATTTGACCTGATCAATGGCAGAATTATTGGTCGGATCAGAAACAGCCAGTGTCAGCTTGTTCCCTTTCTTGGCGATTGGCACCATGCGTTGCGACTGCATCAGTTTCTGGTCAACCAGTTTTTCCGGTAGATTGCTCTCGTCGATGGCGCTCAGATCCAAGAGTGGATAGCCGAATGTTTCTGAACAAAAACTAGCAAGATCGCGTGCAGTAATGAACTCGCTCAGCAGTAGGCTATCGATGAAGGGTAGCTTTTCTGTTTGTGCTTTTTTCAAAGCAATGTCGGCTTGCGCATGATTGAGCATATTGCCTTGCATCAGGGCGCGGGCTAGTCCAGAGGTCAAAACGGGTGATGCAGAAGGTGGTGGGGCTGCTGACATAGTGACTCTAAGTGAAGGTTGCCAAAACAATCGTTGCTTCGCGATAATGCAACTGATGGGGGACTTTGTAAAGATATCCTACTTTTTTTTACATGTTCATACACTTCACGAAAAAGAATGTTGTCTTTATCTCTGCAATGGATACATTTTTTTATCCAGTCAACATCTTGACATGGTATGGCTGATGGTGGAGTGCGTCAATGACACTGTACTGAACGCATAATTGAGAACATTAGTACATGTGATGAGACAAATGAAGACTCCCGGCGCCATATGAAATGCGGCCGGAAGTGATTGAAAATAATTTTAGTGATTGCGGTGAACGGCAAAGTGGCTTAGCGCCAATAATGCTGTTTTATAGGGAGATTCTGGCAGAGATTGCATTGCGGAGGAGGCGCGTTCAGAGGCAAGTACGGCCTGCTTTGTCGTGTAATCTAGGGCGCCAGAGTTCGTAATCGCAGTCAGAATGGCATTGAATTGTGATTCGTCACCCTGCTCAATACACAGTCGTACCAATTCTTTTTCTGCATTAGATCCATATTTCATCAGGTAAATCAGTGGTAGCGTTGGCTTGCCTTCGCGCAAATCATCACCAACATTTTTACCAATGTCTGCCGCGTTACCGGAGTAATCCAGGACATCATCAATCAACTGGAACGCCGTTCCTATGCAGCGTCCATATTCGGCAGCCGCGCTGATTTGCTCTTCGCTAGCACCTGCAATCAGGGCACCAATTTCTGCTGCTGCTTCAAATAATTTCGCGGTTTTAGAGCGGATGACCTGTAAGTATCGTTCTTCCGTTACATCCGGATCATGCATATTGAGCAATTGTAAAACTTCGCCTTCAGCAATCACGTTGGTTGCGTCAGCTAGAATCTGCATGACACGCATACTGTTGATTGACACCATCATCTGGAACGCACGGGAATAAAGGAAGTCACCGACGAGGACGGATGCTGCATTGCCAAACAACGCATTCGCCGTTTGGCGACCGCGACGCAGAGAGGACTCATCAACGACGTCGTCATGCAGTAATGTTGCTGTATGGATAAACTCAACGATCGCTGCTAGTTCATGGTGATGCTTGCCTTGATAGTTGTAGGCATTGGCGACCAGTAGGACTAACACTGGGCGAATACGCTTTCCCCCAGCACTGATGATATATTCAGCGATCTGATTGACGAGGGCAACGTCGGAGTGAAGCTGCTGGCGAATAACTTGGTTAACCGCCGACATGTCCGTGGCAATCACGTCGGTAATAGGGTTCTGTTGTACGGTGGCAGACAAGGGGTAATCCTGCTATTTAATCCAAGACGCCGAGATTATACGATGTTGTGATCAAATTTGCTCTGCTTAACAAAGCTAAAAAGCAGGTGTTTTCATGCTTTAACTCAACTGGGTGCGATTTTTATACATTTGAAATTGTTTTTCTGCTGAAAAAATATGCAAATTATTTTTGACGACATGCTTAAGTCTATGTATAATTTGGGGTTTTCCCGAATTCCTAAGTAAAGTTCTGATGCAAGGAAAGAAAATCCTTTTATTTATTCGATGAGGTTTCACATGTACGCGGTCATAAAAACCGGAGGCAAACAATACAAAGTTGTCGCTGGTGAAAAACTTAAAGTAGAACAGATACCTGCAGACATTGGCTCCGAATTCACCATTGATCAAGTACTCGCTATGGGTGCTGGAGAAACCATCAAGTTTGGTACTCCGTTGGTTGCAGGTGCTACGGTGCTGGTTAAGGTAATAGATCACGGTCGTCACGACAAAGTGCGCATTTTCAAGATGCGTCGTCGTAAGCATTACCAGAAGCGTCAAGGCCACCGCCAAAACTTTACTGAACTGCAAATCGTATCTATCAACGGTTAATCGTCAGATTACCTGTTTATTACCAGTATCCAAGGAGCTATTAAATGGCACACAAAAAAGGCGGCGGCACCACGCGCAACGGCCGTGACTCAGAGTCAAAACGCTTAGGCGTTAAAGTTTACGGCGGCCAAGCAATCAATGCTGGCGGTATCATCATTCGTCAACGCGGTACACGTGTACACGCTGGTGAAAATGTTGGTATGGGCAAAGACCACACTTTATTCGCTCTGATTGACGGTAAAGTACAATTCGCAATCAAAGGTGCTAATAAGCATCAATACGCGATTGTTGTTGCAGCTTAAGTTTTGAATTAATTCAAAACCAGGCGCAAGCCAATACGACAAAAGGCTCTGCCATTGGTAGAGCCTTTTTAGTTTCGAGAGATCCTGTATAAATCGGTTGCTCTCCCATTTTTGGACGCGAGCGCGTACATAAAATTAAAACTTTGCATTTGCTTCTGCCTGACTAAAATAACTTTTTCAGGTTTCTATTGCACTTGTTTTGATTCGACAATGGAATCCCCTCTGGGTAGCAACGATTTATACAAGCTTTTTTAGGTGCTTAAAAATGAAATTTATTGACGAAGCCAGAATTGAAGTCATCGCCGGTGATGGCGGTAATGGTGTTGCCTCATTCTGTCGTGAGAAATTCCGCCCATTTGGTGGTCCAGATGGTGGTGATGGCGGTCGTGGCGGCAGTATTTGGGCGGTTGCTGATCGTAATATCAACACACTGGTTGATTATCGCTATTCCAAATTACACAAAGCAAAAGACGGCGAAAATGGCCGTGGTGCTGATTGCTATGGTAAAGGCGCGGATGATATTTTTCTGCGTATGCCTGTTGGTACCTTGATTGCTGATCGCAATACTGATGAAGTAATCGCTGACTTAACTGAACACGGCCAACAAGTAGAGTTGGTCAAGGGCGGTGAGGGTGGTTGGGGTAATATCCACTTTAAAACATCGACCAACCGTGCGCCCCGTCAGCGTACTGAAGGCAAAGAAGGCGAACGCCGTGAACTGCGTCTGGAATTAAAAGTATTGGCCGACGTCGGTCTGTTAGGTTTGCCGAATGCAGGTAAATCAACGTTCATTACGGCGGTGTCCAATGCGCGTCCTAAAATTGCTGATTATCCATTTACGACCTTACACCCGAATCTGGGTATGGTACGTGTCAGCCACGAAAAGAGCTTTGTCATTGCCGATATTCCTGGGCTGATCGAAGGCGCGGCCGACGGAGTTGGTCTGGGTGTGCAGTTCTTGAAACATTTGCAACGTACTGGCTTATTGCTACACATTGTTGATCTGGCACCATTTGATGACAACGTTGATCCGGTCAAAGATGCGAAAGCTCTGATCAAAGAATTACGTAAATACGACGAAAGCTTGTACGACAAACCACGTTGGTTGGTGTTGAACAAGCTCGACGTGTTGAGTGAAGACGAGCGCAAGAAAAAAGTCAAAGATTTCGTCAAGCGTTTTGGCTGGAAAGGCCCGGTATTTGAGATTTCCGCACTGAACCGCGAAGGTTGTGAAGATCTGGTGATGGCAATCTACAAAGATATCGAAGAAAAACGCACTCAGGAACAACGTTCCCAAGAGACGCAAATGAAAGAAGAAGCACAAGGCATCTTGTCGATTGATCCAGATGATCCACGTTTCAAGGTCTGGGAAGATTAATTCATCAATCAGCGACTTTTATTGCAGTTGATGTGTGATTTCTAAAAAGCCTGCATAGCATTGCTATCAGGTTTTTTTTTCGCTTATTGATCAGATGAATTTGTTGTTAAAGAATGTCATTAAAGTAATTATTCGAGATATTTGGCAATGAAAATTTAATATACCTAAATTAAATTTAGAATATTCATCAAGTATCAACATAAAGTATAATTTAAAGCTTTCTTGCCTCCTACAAGGTTTCATTTTCACTATGCATTCTGTGATTCAGCAAGCCAAGCGGCTGATTATCAAAGTGGGTTCGTCGCTAGTTACCAATGATGGTAAGGGGCTCGATAGCTCTGCGATTCAAAAATGGGCAGCACAGATCGCTGCTTTACGGGCAATGGGCAAAGAAGTGGTGCTGGTCAGTTCTGGCGCCATTGCAGAAGGCCGTCAGCGTCTAGGCTTTGACAAGCGACCGACGGGAATTCATGAACTACAGGCCTGTGCTGCGGTCGGTCAGATGGGGTTGGCACAAATTTACGAAAGCAGTTTCCGCGCGCACGGTCTTGGTACCGCACAAATTTTACTGACGCATGCCGATCTGGCTGATCGCGAGCGCTATCTGAACGCGCGTTCAACGTTATTTACATTACTGCGTTTTGGTATCGTTCCTATCATTAACGAAAACGATACGGTGGTGACCGATGAAATTAAATTTGGTGACAACGATACGCTCGGTGCACTCGTCGCCAACTTAATTGAAGCAGATGCCTTGATTATCCTGACGGATCAGCGCGGGTTATATACCGCGGATCCACGTAAAAATCCGGATGCGCAGTTCGTCCATGAAGCAAAAGCGGGTGACCTGTCATTAGAATCGATGGCGGGTGGTGCTGGATCCAGTGTCGGTAGCGGCGGTATGCTGACGAAAATTCTGGCCGCCAAACGAGGCGCAAAATCCGGTGCCCATACCGTTATTGCCTGGGGGAGAGAAGAGAATGTGCTTGTGCGTTTGGCACAAGGAGAGGCCATTGGGACGCAATTAATTTCCGAGATGGCGCCCCTAGCAGCCCGTAAACAATGGATGGCAGATCATCTGCAAACGGCTGGTCAGATCACATTAGATGCAGGTGCAGTTCAAAAGCTGACCAAGGAAGGCAAATCCTTGTTGCCGATTGGTGTACTGGAGGTATCCGGCGAGTTTGGGCGGGGCGAGTTGGTGACTTGCGTCGATGAGGCCGGACGGACAATCGCTCGGGGTTTATCCAATTATGGTAGCGCTGATGCCCGCAAAATTAAGCGTAAGCCTTCCGCTGAGATTGAAGTTATTCTGGGCTTTGTGGAGGAACCCGAATTAATCCACCGTGATAATCTGGTGATTGTTTAAATAATTGCATGCCATCAGTTGAATCATCGCTGTTCGAAATAATAAAGGGGAGCAAGTTAAGTTGCTCCCCTTTATTTATGTGGTGACGACTGACCGATCTAGCGCGAATTCACTGAGGATGAACCTTGCCCTTGGAGTCGGTTCACTAGATAGGGTGCTTTGCCTGCAACGGTCGTTCCATCGCAAAAAAACTCCGTAAATAAAATATGGTGCTGTTTATTGACACCAGTATTGGAGATCCGGTCCCATTCGTTGCGGCGTGAGCGCGACCAGGTGCCGTCAGCCCGACCGAACGCATAGAGCTTATGCTCGTAAGTTTCACACCGGATCGCTTCATAACTGATGTTTTTTGCCCCAGAATTATTACTTGCTATCAGCGTATAGCGCACTGTGCCATCGCTGGCGACGCTGACTGAAGGCTTATCGATGGCAAACGATAAATTGCTACCTTTATAAAAAAAGACCAGATTTTCCGGCTTTGGTGCTGGCGGTAGTTCCAATGCCACCTCTGTCCAGGTTTTTTCCGTCTCATCAGGTGGAGATGCCGTTTGCGTTGCCTGTCCAGCATGACAAAGGGTAGCGCTGCTAAGCAATGCAGCGCTCACCCACAGAGATTGTCCAAGCAATCGCTTAAAGGAACTGAGTGAGATTTGTTTGAAATAGTGCATAAGCTATTTATGTTCTTCCTGTTCAATAGTTGGCGCTTCGATGTTCTTCTCCGCCGCTTTGCCCACGTTTCGTGGAGAACGATGCCGTGTACCGCCAGAATTATCGCTTCTGTGAATGTAACGCGACAGTTCTTGCAATGCGAGCTGGTATACCCCGCGCTTGAACTCAATGACAACATCGAGCGGAACCCAATATTCGTGCCAGCGCCATGCGTCAAATTCAGGGTGATTGCTGGCGCGCAGATTGACGTCACAATCGCGTCCTACCATTCGTAACAAAAACCAAATCTGTTTTTGGCCACGGTAGTGCCCACGAATTTCACGTTTTATAAAATGATCTGGGACCTCATAACGGAGCCAGTCACGGGTGCGGCCGATAATTTTGACATGCTCCGGCAGCAGGCCTGTTTCTTCTTCCAATTCTCGAAACATCGCCTGCTCAGGAGATTCGCCATACTTAATCCCGCCTTGTGGAAATTGCCAGGAGTGCTCGCGCACACGCTTTCCCCACCAGACTTGATTGTTGGCGTTAAGCAAAATTATGCCAACGTTAGGGCGGAAGCCTTCACGATCTAGCATATCTAACCTCAAAACTTTCTGTGGCTAAATGGCTTGTCTGTGCAATTGAACCTGTTGTAAAGCGCCGTTACGTCAAAAAGTGAGCCCAATTTTTAGCGGGCAACAGCCAGTCTGGCGAACAAAACGCAGTTTCCTTCATCAAATATGCAAAGAGTGGGCGCATTAGCCAGCTAATCCTTTAAAATTGAGTTGATTATAACCTTCCATTTAAAAAGAATCACTGTCATGCGAGCTACTCGATTTTTTATTTCTACACTTAAAGAAGCCCCTGCCGATGCCGAAGTCGTCAGCCACAAACTGATGATGCGCGCTGGGATGATTAAACGTCTTGGTTCGGGCATCTACAATTACATGCCGATGGGCTTGCGTGTCATCCGTAAAGTGGAAAATATTATCCGCGAAGAAATGAACCGTGCCGGCGCGATCGAAATGCTGATGCCCGTCGTCCAGCCTGCAGAATTGTGGCAAGAGACCGGCCGCTGGGACAAAATGGGGCCTGAGCTGATGCGTGTGAAAGATCGCCATGGTCGCGATTTTATTATCCAACCAACATCAGAAGAAGCGATTACCGACGTTGTGCGCTCGGATATTCGTTCCTATCGTCAGCTGCCTGTGAATTTTTACCACATTCAGACAAAATTCCGTGATGAGCGCCGCCCACGCTTTGGTCTGATGCGTGGCCGTGAATTCACCATGAAAGATGCGTACTCTTTTGACCGTAATGTAGAAGGTCTGAAGCAGTCGTACCAAATCATGTTTGATGCTTACACTCGTATTTTCCAGCGTTTTGGCTTGCAATTCCGCGCAGTGGCTGCTGATAACGGTGCCATCGGCGGTTCTGGCTCCCATGAATTCCACGTGATTGCCGAAACCGGTGAAGATGCCTTGGTATATTGCCCAACCTCCGATTACGCCGCCAATATGGAAGCAGCTGAAGCGCTCGCGCTCAGTGCGGAGCGTCCCGTAGCAACTGCGGCGCTGACCAAAACAGCAACACCAGGCAAAGCCAAATGTGAAGATGTAGCGCAATTCTTGAGTATTCCTCTGCAGAACACCGTTAAATCCATCGTTCTGACTGTTGAAGACGAAGAAAAAGGCGAAGCTGGTAAACAAGTCTGGCTATTGCTCTTGCGCGGTGATCACGAACTCAATGAAGTGAAGACAGCGAAAGTACCTGGCCTGGCCAACAATCGCATGGCGACCGAAGTCGAGATTATCGAATGGTTCGGTACGAAACCAGGTTATCTGGGGCCGATCAACACCAAAAAAGCAGTGCATATCGTGGCAGACCGTACCGTTGCGAACATGGCTGATTTTGTGGTCGGTGCAAACGAAGCGGACTTTCACTTTACCGGCGCGAACTGGGTGCGTGATATTCCCGAAGGCTTGGTGGCAGATTTACGTAATGTTGTAGATGGCGATCCTTCACCAGACGGCAAAGGTGTATTGGCGATTCAACGTGGTATCGAAGTAGGTCATGTGTTCCAATTGGGTACCCGTTATTCTCAAGATATGAAGGCAACCTTCCTCGATGAAAACGGTAAGCCACAACTGTTGCAAATGGGGTGCTACGGAATAGGCGTGACGCGTATTTTGGGTGCGGCGATCGAACAGAATTTTGATGATAAAGGCATTATCTGGCCGACGTCGATCGCGCCGTTTGAAGTCGTGATCTGCCCAATGGGCATGGACCGCAGCGAAGCCGTTAAAACCGAGACAGAGAAGTTGTATCAAGGTTTGCTGGCCGCAGGCGTAGATGTGATTCTGGATGACCGTGGTGAGCGTCCTGGTGCGATGTTTGCTGACTGGGAATTGATCGGTGTACCTCACCGTGTGGTGATTGGTGATCGCGGTCTCAAAGATGGCAAGTTGGAATACGTTGGACGCCGCGATGCAGAAGCGACCATCGTTCCGGTCGAAGAGATGCTGGCATTTGTTCAGGCTAAACTGGCACCTGCTGCCTGAATTTTGTCTGAACGCTAGCTGCGGCCTGCTTGACAGTGATGGAATGACGAAGTTGAGGGGTGGGGTTGGATGTATATCATCTAAGGATGACCCAATTACTCTCTTCGTTATCCTCCGCGAAGGTGTAGTGTCTGGTGGTATGTCAATGCTCGTTCGCGTGCAATGAATTTAATTGATAGCAATACGCACATCCCTTCTTCTGCGAAATAATTGAAAGTGAAGTTGATCTCAGCCCGTTTTTTCTTTCTGCTAATGAGCACCGTCGTGCTCAGTTTTTGCAATGTATCCGAGGTGCTGGCTGGCAACCAGAAAGAGGAAGCTCTCGCCGATTCTGTGCGATTAGCCTTATCTAAAGCTGTGTCGGATGCCAGTCCACCCAAACCAATTTTTAAGAACATTGATGAGCGTATCAAATATCTAGACTGGCTTGGCGAAATGTCAGTACGTTTAAAACGCCGCATTCCTGATTATCAGACGCGTATAGAATTGCTCGAAACTATTTGGTACGAGTCCAAACGCGCCGGTCTTGATCCCGCTATGGTGATGGGTTTAATGCAGGTCGAATCGGCATTCCGTAAATATGCCACGTCGGTGGTCGGCGCCCGCGGCTACATGCAAGTCATGCCGTTCTGGTCGCGCTCGATTGGTGACGGAAATGCCAAAATGCTGTTTAAGATGCAAACCAATCTACGTTATGGCTGCGCCATTTTACGCATGTATATCGACATGGAAAAAGGCGACTTATATTTAGCGTTAGGACGTTACAACGGCAGTCGGGGCAAACCAGAATATCCGAACGCCGTGCTAGCGAATTGGAAGAATTGGGAATATAAAAAATGATGACAACGGATGCAATACGACATTTTTCATTTAACAACGAAAATAAGTTATTGCAACCATTGATTATTGTTTTACTGATGGTCGCCCATGTCGCAATTGTCGAGATTGTTCTCTCACTACGTCACGCCACTCTGGATGAGAATAGGCAAGGTGAGTCTCGTGAAACGCGATTGATCTTGCTTTATCACTCGTATCCTTCACATCTGCCATCTCTCCAAGCTCTTCAACAACGAGTACCACCTCTGATCATCTCGTAACACGCCAGCTAGCAACATCGTCGGCTAACGCCGTGGATCAGCCACAGCAAGTCCCCACCCAATCATCCGCGACGCCTCCCGCCCACCTCTGAATAAAACAGCGTAGATCTGCCCTCAGCATCCAGAGTCACGGTGATTAACCGAGATATCCGGCGTATTTATAAAGATCTCGATCAGGACCTCAGAAAGGACTTTCCAAACAGAATTGCGCAAGAGTTTGTCGCAGCCAAGGGTTCCTATGAAAGCTTCAGAAAAAATGTCACTGCAGCAGCGAAGGCGCATGAACTGGTTGAAAAAACGTATACAACGTCCGATGGCACCCTGGTGACTAAGGTGACCTCTGGCTTAGGTTCTTATTGTGTGTATCATCGCCTAACCCAGTCGGTGGTGTCACTATCATTGAACGTGAAGGGAAGGGGATGAGGGTTGTGAACTGCTAAGGGCAACGAGGTTGGTGACGTACACGAGTAAATGAATTTTTAGGACATCAGATGAGTGTTGCCATATCCAAACAAAAATGCCCGCGCGATGCGGGCATTTTTGTTTGGGATGGGATGATTAACTACGTCCCATTAAGTCTCCCAAAGCAACTTTGGTTCACTGGTACTGAAAAATCAGGACAGGTGACCAGAAATGAGTTTAGTCATTTCAAACATGGATACTTGCTTCTTGCCGCCGAAAACAGCTTTCAGTTTGTCATCCGCGTTGATGTTGCGTTTGTTTTCTGCATCTTGCAGGTTATGCTTCTTGATGTATTCCCATACTTTTTTAGTGACTTCAGTACGAGGAATTGCCGCTGCGCCGATGACTGCTGCCAATGTTGGAGAAATCGTCATTGGTTTCATGAACGCTGCGTTTGGCTTACGTGCTGCTGCTGGCTTAGCTGCGGCTTCTTTTTTAGGCGCTGCGGCTGCTTTAGCTGCTACTGGCTTTTTTGCCGCTGCGGCTGGTTTTGCTGCTGTTTTAGCTGCTGGTTTTTTTGGTGCTGTTGCCATAAATAGCCTCCTTCACAAATTTCGTGGACGGAGCTTTGATCATTGTTGAAAAGCTCCTGCATTGCGTCACTTTACGCATTGCTAATAGTGGTGGGGTTTTTACGGTGATGCAAGTGTTTTTTGTGGGTTTTTGATGAAAAAAGGCGAGAAATCTAGCTTCGTTGGATTTAAGTGCAAAAAAACGCCGTATCTGAAGGGTTTTCCCTCTGATACGGCGTTTTTTGTCGACCGATTTTGCAGATGGAAAATCAGCGTTTTCCGGGCATCATTCCCTTCATGCTGCGCAACATTTTCATCATGCCGCCACCACGCAGTTTTTTCATCATGCTTTGCATTTGTTCAAATTGGGCAAGCATTCGGTTGACTTCTTGGATTTGAACGCCTGCACCAGTGGCGATACGGCGTTTGCGGGATGCCTTGATCAATTCGGGCTTGGCGCGCTCCAAAGGTGTCATGGAATTGATCATGCCTTCCATTCGGCGTACCTGTTTTTCAGCCTGATCCATATTGGCACCCGCTGCCGCTTGTTGCATTTGCGCTGGCAATTTATCCATTAAGCCTGACAATCCGCCCATGTTTTTCATTTGCGATATCTGCATCTTGAAATCATTGAGGTCGAATTTGCCACCGTCTTTGAGCTTAACCGCCAGATTCTGCGCGGCAGCAACGTCCATGCCCTTTTGAGCGGACTCCACTAACGCCAGAATATCACCCATACCCAGCACGCGATTGGCCATGCGGGTAGCGTCAAAGGCTTCCAGACCATCGAGTTTTTCAGCGACACCAACGAATTTGATCGGTTTGCCTGTGACATGGCGGACGGACAATGCGGCACCACCGCGTGAGTCACCATCCAACTTGGTCAGTACAACACCTGTCAGTGGCAGGGCATCGTTAAATGCTTTTGCCGTGTTGACCGCATCCTGACCCAGCATCGCATCAACGACGAACAGGGTTTCGATAGGATTGACGGCGGCATGGACGGCTGCAATCTCTTGCATCATGGCTTCATCAATACCTAGGCGGCCCGCGGTATCGATGATCAGGACGTCGTGATAGTGTTTTTTTGCAAAATCGAGTGCAGCGAGGGCAATGTCAACTGGTTTCTGATCCGGTGTCGACGGAAAAAAGTCGGCACCGACTTGTTCCGTCACCGTTTGTAGCTGTGCAATCGCCGCAGGACGGTAAACGTCAGCAGAAACGGTCAATACTTTTTTCTTCTTCTGTTCACGTAAAAATTTAGCCAGTTTGCCGACGGTCGTGGTTTTACCTGCACCTTGCAAACCTGCCATCAAAATGATGGCGGGTGGCTGACAAGCAAAGCTGAGTTGTGACGCTTCTTCGCCCAGATCAGCCCCCATCAACGCTGCTAGCTCTTTTTGAACCACGCCAACCAGTGCTTGGCCCGGTGTCAGAGAGGAAATAACCTCTTCACCCAAGGCTTTTTCTTTGACGCGGGCGATCAGATCACGGACGGCAGGTAAGGCAACGTCGGCTTCGAGCAACGCCATGCGGACTTCTCGCAGCATTTCTGCGGTATTGGATTCGGTCAGGCGAGCTTCGCCGCGCATGGTCTTGACGACTTTGGCGAGGCGTTGGGTAAGGGTATCAAGCATAGCGAAGAATAAATTTTCTTTTAAAAATAGACATGATTGCCGTGGCTAAGCGAATGCACCGTCTAGGCGCACCCATCAAGCTGCAAATTAATCAGGCATTTTACCCGATCATGGACGCTTGCCGTCGCAAATCGCTTGCTCAAGGGTGCTTTTTAATGGAGTGATGCGTGATGTGACGTAAGACAGACAATGCATTTTTGCAGAAGTACAAACTTTACATCGAGTTCAGCTATGATAGTGCGTCAATAAAAATGCACGTGACCGAAGCGCGATTTATATCGCCATCGTTGTCGTGGTAAATATCCGTCACCACGAGCAACACCATAAGCAACACTATAGGTAACGTTGACAGCTGAGCGCTAGGTCCAATAATAAACAAAGGAGATACAAATGATCACGAAATTCATCAGAAAATTTGCCGTTAGTGCTGTGATACTCGGGGGTATAGCTGTGTTTGCAACTCAGGTCGAGGCGCAGGAAACAGTGCGTTTAGGTAATCTCAAATTTGCACACTACGGCGCCGTTTCATATATCAAAGAAATCGCGCCAAAATGCGGCATCAAGGTGGATGAACGGGTGTTTCCGAAGGGGCTTGATGCCATGCAGGCGGTAATTGCCGGTGAGCTGGACGTGGCCGCGGTTTCTTCAGAGGCAGTGATTTCAGCCCGTGCCAGCGGCACGCCGATTTATCTGGTCGCTGGTTTTGCGAAAGGTGGCGTGCGTCTGGTTGGTCGTAGTGATTTGCCTGTAAAAACGGTGAAAGATTTAAAAGGCAAAAAAGTTGGCGTCACGCGTGGCGGTATTCAGGATATTCTGCTGGCCGCTGAATTGTCACAAAATGGGCTGACGTATTCCGATCAGCCTGGTAAAGATGTGCAAATTATTTATCTGGGATTCCCAGATCTGAATCAGGCCTTAATGGGTAAGAATATCGATGCCATGATGCAATCGGAGCCATATTCATCGCAGGCAATCAGTAAAGGTTTTGGTAAAGAGATCATTAAGCCTTATGACACCGCCATTGGCGAGCCAGTTCGTACCATGGTGATGACAGAAAAATTCTATAAAGAGCACCGCCCACTTGCTGACAAGTTTATGCGCTGTTTTGTTGAATCGACCAAAATGTTTATTGATAACAAGGCATTGGCTGAAAAGTATGTTCGTGAAAACATGTTTAAGGGCCAGGTCAGTCATGAAGATTTTATCAATGCGATCGAGAACTCGCCCTATACCTATGACATTACGGCGGAGCACATTCAGACCACGACCGACTTAATGCAGAAATATGGCGTCGGAAAAATGACCAAACCACCAGTGGCCAAAGACTGGGTAAAAACCGATCTGTTAGACCAGGCAAAGAAAAGTCTGAATATTCAATAAGAATGACGTATGGGGTTGCGTCTCTGACGGAAGTCTTTTTCTAGTTGTCAACATAGTAGGAAGTGATTATGAAATTGAAGTGGCGTGAAATGGGGTCTGGGCTAGTCGTCCCCATTATTTTGATCGCGGTCTGGCAATTTGTAACGGCGATGGAGTGGGTGAATCCCCAAGTGTTGCCATCACCTTGGGCTGTCCTCAAAAAATGGCTTGAATATGCGTCGCCGCTGACTCCCTATGATCCTGCTGCTGGTAGCTGGATGATGTGGGTGTTCTCAGGAGAGTTGTTGCGCGATACGATGGGGACGATGTATCGCGTGATCATTGGCTTTGTTGTCGGTGCAGGACTTGCATTGCCTTTAGGGCTCGTGATGGGGTCCAGCTCCCGTGTGTATGCCTGGTTTAACCCCTTATTGCAGGTATTGCGTCCGATTCCGCCGATTGCTTATATTCCTTTGTCAATTTTGTGGTTTGGCTTAGGTAATCCACCGGCGATTTTTTTGATTTCTATCGGAGCGTTTTTTCCCGTATTAATGAACACCATTGCTGGCGTACATCATGTCGATAGCATCTACATCCGCGCGGCACGCAACCTTGGTGCGAGTCAGTCAACGATGTTTATCCGAGTCATCTTGCCTGCTGCGGTGCCGTATATTTTGTCGGGAGTACGAATTGGTATCGGGACGGCTTTTATTGTCGTCATTGTGTCAGAAATGATCGCCGTCAATAACGGATTGGGGTTTCGGATTCTGGAAGCTCGTGAGTATTTTTGGTCTGACAAAATTATTGCCGGCATGATTAGTATCGGCATGCTCGGCCTCGCAATTGATGTTGCGATGAATAAGCTCAATAAACATTTATTGCGTTGGCACCGCGGATTGGAAAATTAAGATGATGAATCCTATGTCTACGCAAATCAAGATAAGTGGAGTCAATAAGATATTCACGACGGCTGACAAAGAAGTGATTGCATTACGCGACATTCATCTAGAGATTCCTGAGGGGCAGTTTGTATGTTTGTTGGGGCCGTCAGGCTGTGGCAAATCGACGCTGTTGAACGCTATCGCTGGTTTTGCTTTACCTACCAGCGGTACGATTGTTGCTAATGATGTGCAAGTCAAACAGCCAGGGCCAGACCGTGGCATGGTATTTCAGGAATATGCGTTATTTCCTTGGATGACGGTAGAGAAAAATATCGCTTTTGGGCTTGAGATTAAAGGTATGAATCCCGCTGATATCGAACGCCGAGTGAGTGATTTGTTGCACATGTTAGGGTTGCAGGATTTCAGACAACGTTATCCCAAAGATTTATCCGGCGGCATGCGTCAGCGGGTTGCCATTGCACGCGTGCTGGCACTGGATTCGCCGATTATGCTCATGGATGAACCATTTGGTGCGTTGGATGCTTTAACCCGACGCAATTTACAGGATGAGTTATTACGTATCTGGTCAGAACTCAAAAAAACCATCATCTTCGTGACGCATAGTATCGAAGAGGCGATTTATCTGGCTGACAGGGTAGTTGTGATGACGTATCGTCCCGGCACGGTGAAGAAAGATATTCTCATCGATTTGCCGCGCTTACGTGATCCGTCGACAACAGCGTTTAACAACCTCAAGCGTGAACTGAGTTTGTTAGTCATGGAAGAGCAGCAGCGACATCATCATGATGAAATGAAACTGGGTGCTGTTGATTGATCTTGTCAGCGGTGTGCGTGTTGTGAAAAGACATGATCAAAGTGAGTGTAGATTGATGTAAGTAGATACATCCCCCAGTACCGTTTGCAACCCTATATAAAATATGGACAACAAGCGTGTTTTTATTATTTCGAGGGGGAGTATCTTGCTTATACGATATTTGTTATCTTGCGTTACAAGTAAGCTATCATGATCAAATAAGCAGCAACCACAATCGCCCTGATTTGCGTTACAGTGCGATCAAGCTCATTTGCTTTACCCTCGTGCCGCAACGTGTAGGGTCGAGAGCTAATTATCACTAATGGCTTGCTGGCAAAATTTGTCAAAAAATACCAATCAATCTACAACAACGGGTTGTCGTCAGATTTTGTGCTCTGATTTCGCACGATATTGACGAAAATCGCTCAATAAAATTCGCATTTGACGGACTTTTTGTCTAATATAAAAAGTAGGAAAGTTTAAGGAGTTTTTGATGGACGTTGGCACGCTTGGTCTTTCTGGGCAAACAACTGCGGCGGTACCGTTTGTATACGTGCAAAGCGGTTCGGGCATTGATACGTCGGTTGGTGCTGCTTCACTGCCTACGTCATCGTTACAGGCGCAGGGTGCTTCTGTATCTGCGAGTTCCTCCAACCCTAGCATGATAACCTCGACGTCAGCTTCTGAGTCAGCATCACTACAAAAAACAGCCGCTTCCCTGAATCAGAATTCTCAGCCGCAGTTTGGTAGCATCGAATTCACTGTTGACCAGCAGTCCAATAAAATGGTACTCAAAGTTGTCGATCAAGAAACTAAGCAGGTGTTGCTGCAAATTCCTTCTAAAGAAGCGTTGATTCTGTC
The DNA here is from genome assembly GCF_049339825.1 of Undibacterium sp. RuRC25W. Taxonomy (NCBI): domain Bacteria; kingdom Pseudomonadati; phylum Pseudomonadota; class Betaproteobacteria; order Burkholderiales; family Oxalobacteraceae; genus Undibacterium; species Undibacterium sp. RuRC25W. The sequence goes on from NZ_JBMPPD010000017.1 coordinate 49,518, forward strand.
TGAAACCATCGGTAACGGTGGTAGTGGCAGCTTAATTCACGAATCAGCTTAAATTTACCGACACCGATTACGCCAGATTACATTGGCTGTAATTGGTATAAATCGTTTCTATTTCTCGTTGGCAGTACTAGAAGCGTGTCGCGCTTATATCGCGCATTTCAACCAACGGACTGGCGTGGTAAACGGTCAGTAATTTCTACAATGCAATCGAGTGCCGCCAGCGCATCATGGATCATTTTTTCTGCCATTAACTCATCTTGTGCTGCAATAAGCATTGGTGCACTGATACAGAGCCGTACAGCACTGACAGGAACGCCAGACCGTTCGCCACATAACACGGGTTGACCGAGTTGAAAACGGTGCTGTTGCAATGAGGTTATGGGGGGATGCTGAAGCTGTTGATAGACTGTGACTGCTTCGCTCCGTGTCAGCGGTCGGGGCGTCCGATTATTCAAGCATTGATAGATGATAAACGGGAAAATGGTTTGTTCCTCATCCCAGCTTCCTTGGCTGGCAATCGCACTCCGGTCCAGTGCCGGATTTGGTACTAGCTCAAAATGAGGATCCTGGTGTAGGCGATTGCTGATGGCATCTTTAAAACGTCTTAAAAAAAACTGTAGTTGCGTCTCTTTTAATTGTGAAAATAGGCGTAATTCTGCCATCGCGGCTTCCCATCGTAACAGCAGACCAAAATTTGTACCTGCCCTTAGATGGCGTGTTGCTGGATAACCTGCCGGCCATTCACTGGCATGGGAATAAGCACGCACACCTTCGTCTAAAACCAATTGATTGCATGCTCGAGAAAATGTCGCTGGAATCAATAACGCGCCAGAAAATGTTGGGCCACCCAAAAATTTTGATCCGGTTAAGGCGACACAAAAATCCTCTGCCAGATAAGCACGAATCGTCTTTGGAGAGAGACGGAATTGACAAGCATCGACAATGACATAGATTTGCTCAGGCCATTGTTGACGCAGTTTTTTGATGGCAGCAATCCTTGGAAAAATCATGCCAGTTTTGCAGACATCCGTCAGGATCAACAATATGCGTTTATTTTCTTTTGCCGCACTTTCTGCCGCCGTAGTCAGCTCCGCTTCGACGAAATCTGCCTCACATGGGTATCCACTCAGATTGCGTGCTGTCAACGTCTTTAAGTCACCTTGCCATCGACCGACATGGCCTGTTCCGGCCGACCCGCCAGTGCACGTAGAGTCGCTACTGAAATGTTTTCCTGTTAACGCGGCGGCTAACCCACTGCCGGTTTCTGCAGGATCGATCATCAAAGTCAGATCTGGTTGCAGCCATTGAGCGAGGAGTAAGTGGATATCGGTACCTGAGGCTGCTAAGAGTGCGTCTACGTGATGGTTTTCAGTGATGCCGCAGAGTGACAATAGTTCGGATCGCAAGGCGACAATCTGCTGCGAATAAACTTCTTCGAGACTTGCATTCTGGAGTAGCGCAGCACAGCGATCCCGTAAGGCGTGGGCTGCCGCCATGCCGCGTTCAGAAATGGTCGACGCCGTCGATGAACCCAACGCTATTAATCCAGCATCGGGTAGAACACTGCACCCATATTTATTCAGACCTGTCTGTGGGTCCGGCACGATTCTTGAATCACCGCCTGAGGCTAATAATTCTGTTGTCGACGGAAACGCGATCATGGATGCTCGGCAACGTCATTCGTTATTGGCAAACGGGCATTTTCGAGCATTTGGCGAAATGCATCAAACACCTTTTGCATCGCTGGTTTTTTATAAGGATACATATCAACCGGATCCATGGCATGGACGACCATCGCGTTGTCGACTTCAAAAATCAACAGATTGCCGTCTTGTGTTTCTGCGCAATCAATACCGAGATATTGCATCCCCATTCGCTCATAGATTATGCGCAATGCATCAGTATGCCGCTTGGCGAATTGCTCATCAAAGTGTGCCATGCATTCTGCTTCTTCGGCGCGTTTTTCAGGGCTTTCACTCATGCCAGCGTTTAGGTAGTGAATCATCCAGTGTGATGAAATCGCAAAATGGCAGACGAATGGCTTACCTTCAATCAGCGCCACGCGATATTTGCGGAACAAGCCATCAGCACTGCGATAATCAACGAAACGCGATAGGTAAAAATAGTCAGCACCAACGCGCTCGAGATAAGGGATTAGGTCAGTTGGCGTATCTATCTTGTCGAGATCTTTACCTGCGTGGGATCCCAACGGGCGTACGATGAGCGGAAAGTGATCGTCGGGTAGCAAGCTTGAAATGGCAATCATGCCGATACCTAGTTGCCCCAATGTTGCACGGTCTGTGCGGACGGTGACTGGCATGTCGATCCCAGTGCAATGGCTGAGTGCAGCGCATACACCATCACGTGACAGGCGGGCAATATGTTCAGGTCGGTTAATCACCGGACGTGGCCAATTGGCCGTCATTAATCCAACCTGATGCAGTAGAGGTTGGTTTGCTTCAGACTCGGCGATGCCGACGAGCATGACATCGTGATCAGGAACCGTATCAGGCCAGTCTTCATCGAGCGTCAAATATAAAATATCCAGCGCAACGTCGGAGTCTTCAATTAAAAATTCAATCGGCGTATTTGCCATCAGATCACCAGGACCCATGAGCACAAGCAGTCGAATACCCAGCTCGGATCGTTGCGCTGGCAAAGAGTACAAAGCTTGTGTCTTGATTGCTTGCGCTTGCATGGCCAGTGCCAGATCATGATGACCAGTGAGTTGCAAATACACTGAACAATCCATCAACGCATGGGCATCATGAACGTTTTCTTCCGCGCGCTTGAGAAGTGCTTCACCAATTGGCTGCATATTTTCATTGGCAAATGCACTCCGCATCAGCGGCGCTACACCAATCAATGGTCCAAATGCCTGGGATGCATAGTGAAGACGATCAGACATATTCTTCCTTCTCGGTAATTGAGGTGTTCAGTTACTTAGTCTCTGCTGCACAACGTTCCCGACCCAAGGTAATCACACCATTGAGCATCGTATCGATCGCGCGTTGGTCTGTACGATGATTAACGATTGCTACTCGGATGGCCAGTTGCCCTCGAATCGTCGTTGTCGATGGTACTGCAAGCCCTGATTCATGCAAATCTGCAACGATATCGCGATTGAGGTCATCCAGATTTATTGTCGCTGCCTCGTTTGTCGATTGACCTCGATAGCGGAAGCACACAACATTGAGTGCCACTGGCGCCATTAATTCTAACGTAGGGTGTTGTGCAATCTGTTGTGTCAGATAGTGCGCCAGATCACAGGTCTGAGAAATAATTTTACCGAGCTTTTCAGTGCCATAGACCTGCAGTGTGAACCAGGTTTTTAGCGCGCGGAAACCACGAGATAAATCCGGACCAAAATCACAAGGCCACGGTGATCCGCCTGCAAGGCCGCGGGTTTCGCGACGTAAATAGGCAACAGGTGCGGCAAAGGCGTCCATATGCAGAGTGCTATCACGTACTAGTAAAAAACCAGCATCATATTGAACCTGCCCCCATTTATGGAAATCAAACGCGATCGAATCGGCGCGCTCTATCCCATGAAGTAGCGGTGCTACTTGTGGCGACATCATCCCCAGTGCGCCAAACGCACCATCAATGTGGAACCAGCATTTCTCCTGCGCAGCAATGTCAGCAATATCATTGAGTGGATCAACCGCGCCGACATCCACACTGCCAGCGGTACCCACAATAAAGAATGGTTGCAAACCAGCCGCGCGATCAGCCTCAATCGCCGCGCGGAGTGCCGCCGTATCCATCTGGAAGGCGTCATTACTTGGGATACGACGCAAGGCCGTCGTACCAAAACCCGCAAGATCCATCGCCTGCGCAACACAGCCATGTGCCTCGATTGAGGTATAAGCGGTCAGTTGTTTTTCTGCGGCTTTTACACCGTCCTGACGTACGTTCTTGCCTAGCGCGACAGTACGCGCAACTAGCACTGCCATCAGATTTGCCATCGACGTGCCTGTAACAAAGACGCCGCTGGCGCTGTCGGGGAATGAGAATAATTCTCGCATCCAGCGAACGATTTGACGTTCTACTTCAACAGGCATTTGATCCCGCCCGCCGGTATTCGCATTCAGACCTGCTGCCAGCATTTCTGCCAGCATCCCGACAGGTGAGCCGCCGCCCTGTACCCATCCCATAAATCCAGGATGACTATTGCCAGGTCCGTAAGGCAGGATATCTTCCATGAAGGTTTGGTGGGCACTCGCCAGACTTTGTGGCTGGTGCGGGAGTGAGACCTGAAACTTGGCACGCGACGTTTGTGGGATTGGCTGCCAGACAGGGCGTTCGCGCAAGTGTTCAATAAAATTGAGCATATCATCGAGCATCTGATGACTTTGCGCACGAAATACGGTCCAGTCTTCTGGATCGAGGCTCTGGTGGGGTGCTTGGGGGTGATCCAAGGTGGGATCCATCTTGGGATCGGTGAGTGGCTTATCCATCGATTTGACATCAAAAAACAATGTCTGATTATCTCACTTGCTATAGATTTTGAGCAAACTTTCCATTTTTTCAAAAAAAAGGAGTAGGAGGCTTGGATATATTTGAGGTGGAGGGACTTTTGTCTGTCATTTTTACGAGGGTAGGAATTTAGCGTCTTTTTTAATGAAGGCGAACACTCCTCTCCATAGCATGTGAAAGGTGTGACGATGGGGGGAGAGGGTGGTTACAAGTGACGGAGTCTGGACTAGGCCAGAATAAACCAGGATGAAGCCCACTAATCAAACAGGCCAGTGTCTCTCTGCTAGACTGCCGATCTGTTTTTGTTTTTGATTCTGATGAGTTTGAGCGATTTTTACCATGATTTCTTTATTGTTGAAATGTTTAACGGGTGCATTGGCGGTGTTGCTGATTGTCTTGGCATCGACATCCCGTTATTTTGTGTTGGCAGGATTGGTGCCGTTGTTCCCGAGATTTGCCCTGATTGCGCATGTCGTCGTCGGTACCAACCGTTCACCGACGGAGTTGCAGACGACGGCGTTGTTTGGGTTATGTTCGTTGATTCCTTATGCCGCTTATCTGGCGACGGTGTATGTGCTCAGTACTCGTACATCTTTAACGATCACTCTTTCTTCAGCGGTGATGACCTGGTTGTGTATAGCGGGTCTCATGTTGTTGGTCTGGTTCCGCGTCTTTCCGCCACAGTAAGGCACTGAAACATAGCGCAAAAAAAACGCCGGACTTTCATCCGGCGTTGTCGACGTCGTCAAGGATGACAGCTGATTACTCAGCGTGCATTTCTTTGATCAGACGGTCATATTTTTCGACATGCTTCATGTTCCACAAGATATAACGGATATCAACCTGAATGGAACGTGTGTTTGCTTTGTTGAAATCCCAGTCGGAGATGATGGAGTCTAGCGTGCCATCAAATGCCAGACCGATCAGTTCTGCTTTTGAATTCAATGCAGCTGAACCAGAGTTGCCACCGGTAATATCAAGGGTCGCCAGATAAGCGACTGGCACGGTTTTCAGTTTTGCATCAACGAATGTGCCAAAATCCTTAGCCTTAATCGCAGCGAGTTCATCGGCTGGCGCATTGAATTCACCGCTACCTGTTGCTTTTGGCGGAATACCATTGACGGTAGTGAATGCAGACCATGCCAGACCATCGGCAGTGCCATGATCACGTCCAGCCACGTTACCAAAAGTCACACGCAGCGTGCTGTTAGCGTCAGGATACACAGCTTTTCCCTTGCTTTGCATGAAGGCGATTTTTGCTTTCATGTAGTTGCCGTAGGCTTGCTGAATATTACCTGCCAGTTCTTCATCTTCTGCTTCGCGCTTCATGAAACCATCGTACATTGCCACTGCTGCTTTGATAAAACTATCATTGCTGGCTTTAAAATCCGCCGGTGAGCTATTGAGCCAAGCAGTACGTGTTGCTTTGTCGTTGAGTTTGCTGCCTGCGTAAAGTTGGTCCAACAAGGTTTTCAACTCTGCTTCAGACATACCATCTTTAATACCGATGGCGGCATCAAAGTCAGCATTGTGTTCGCTCTTAGGCTGCGCAACGTATTGTGTCAGGTTATGCAGCACCAGCGCCTGATCAACGTTTTGCGCATAGCTACGTTCAACAGATTCGACACCCGCTTTGATACGTGGCAGATCACGGGTCTGGTAACCGGATTTACGTTCTGCGTCTGGTTTTGTGGTCTCGTTGGCCAGACGGTACAAGACACGAGCAGAGTTGAGCAGACGTGGGAAAGAACGGTCTAGATAAAAATCGGCTTTGTCTGTTGCATCGCGCTTGGCGATTAATTGTTCTACCTGTGCAATATCGGCTGCATATTCTTTGGTGCGGGCAGGATTGTTATTGACCCAGGCTTTCAGTTCTTCATGTTCTTTTGTTTTGCGTGCTAGGAAATCGCTGCCAGCATAGCTGTCGAGCATACCTTGACGGTTTTTGTAGTAATTATTGATGCCAGCAACTTGGCTCGCGTATTTCAATTTAGCATCTGGGTCATTCGCTGTTTCTTTAGCGATGATTGCCAGTGATTCGCCAGAAGACTTCACAAACGCTGGGTAACTCCAGTCAAACGTATGCGCGACTTCAGAGGGCAAACGGTGGCGGTTGGTGCGGCCAGGGTAGCCCAGTGCCATCACAAAATCACCCTCTTTAACGCCTTCTTTTGCCAGTTTCAGGTAAAACTTAGGAACATAAGGAACGTTATCTTTGCTGTAATCCGCTGCTTTACCATCTTTGCTGACGTAAGCGCGGTAGAAGCCGTAATCACCAGTATGGCGTGGCCACATCCAGTTGTCGGTATCGCCACCAAACTTACCTACGCCTTCTGGTGGTGCATGCACCAAACGCACGTCGCGAATTTCCATTTGTTTAATCAGATAAAACTCGAGACCGCCGTAGTAAGGATAGACATTGCAACGATGTCCTGCCTCTTTTTCGCACTCAGCAACGATCGCTTTGGAGTTTCTTTCAATTGCGTCAACACGTTTTTTGCCGGTCAGTTTAGCGACATGTTTATCAATAACCTTGTTGCTGACATTAAGCACATCTTTGGTGACAAAAACGCGTGAGCCCGGTGATGCCGGCAGCTCTTCATCTAGCGTTTTCGCATAAAATCCGTTTGCCAATAAGTTATTTTCTGGTTTTGAGTTATACGCAACGCTGCCGTAGACGCAATGGTGGTTTGTAATGACCAAGCCTTGCGGGGACACAAATGACGCTGAACAACCGCCGAGACTAACAATCGCCCCCATCGGGAATTCGGTCAATTTTGTCAGTGATGCCGGATCCAGTTTGAGTCCATCCGCTTTTAATTGTTTAGCGACTTGTGGTAACTGTTGTGGCATCCACATACCTTCGTCGGCATAGGCGCTGTAGCAGGTGCTTAAGACTGCCAGGGTGAGGAGTGTCTTTTTCATCGTTATTGTATAAATTGAAGTGGTTGACAAGGGTGGATAACAAACAGATCTCTACAAACATTAACCGTTGGTAACAGTTTTTTTTGTTTATTTATACTTTCTGCAAGTGTCGTTTTTAGTACCTTAATCGTTTAAAAAGTTCAAAAAAACTCAAAAAAACTCTTAAATTGGTTAATTACTTTCAACACATCTTACAGAATATCGAAGAATGCACCTTTGAATGCACCTTTTATCAGCCAAAGTGATGAACTGATGCGTTTTTTATTTGATGGAAGTCAAGACTGATATCCAAGTTTAAAAAAAAGAGCTATATGGTGTAAACTTGAGTGATGCAAATCTATTTATCATTTTTAGCTGCGGCACTTTATCTGGCGGTGCTGTTTATTCCTTCGCGGTGGCGCACGCTTGGCGCCGGTTTGAGCGTGTTCGCTTGGCTGCTGCATGGCGCCACATTGTGGGGAAGTGTGTTTTCCAGTGATGCCCTGCGCGTCGGTTTTGCAGTGATGTTATCGTCCGCTTTATGGGTCACGGTCTCGGTTTATTTGCTCGAAAATCGTAATTTTTCCCTCGAAGGCTTAAAGTTTCTGTTACTACCCCCAGTTGCACTGGCAACAGTGTTACCGGCATTATTTCCAGGGGCATTGATTTCATTGGCGGGGAAAACAACGATGTTCCCTTGGCATGTTGCTGTGGCCTTGCTTGCCTATGGAACACTGACGATCGCTGCGTTCCATGCGTTGATGATGACTTTGCAGGATAAACATCTGCATAAACTACGCGCGAAACCCCTGAGTCCTCGTTTAAACCAGATCGTTGATAATCTTCCACCCTTAATGAAAATGGAGAAAATCCTCTTCAGATTGATTTCATTAGGCTTCGTCTTATTAACAATGACAGTGCTGTCTGGCGTCATTTTTTCTGAACAAGTGCTGGGTGTCGCCTTTAAGTGGGATCATAAAACTATCCTCTCGTTATTTTCTTGGCTTTTATTTGCCGTTTTGCTGGCAGGTCGTCACTGGCGTGGATGGCGCGGCAAGACGGTATTAAGTTTTACTTTATCGGGATTTTTGACTTTGTTGCTGGCTTACGTAGGTAGTCACTTTGTGTTGGAAGTCGTGTTACACCGGAGTCTGGCATGAAGTTACTTGTGTGGTTGATTTTGATCGTTTTAGTCGTTCTTGCCATCCGCAAGAAAGCCAAGCCACCGTCGACACCATCTGACACTGCTCAAGAATGGCGTGGTGCAACCGCAGATTCTGATGCACAGCCAGCGACGGAGAGTATGGTGTGTTGTGCGCATTGCCAACTCTATTTACCAGCTTCCGAGGCGATTGTACGTGGCAGTCAGTCTTATTGTTCGACTGCGCATGCTGACTTGCATTAGATCAAAAAGTACCGCGTGAATATGTCGGTCATTTTTGCTCACTTCTCAGATCCTACCCCTTCATTCTGGCGTTCTTTGCAAACGCTCAATGTGTCGCGCGTCATCATCGCGCTCTGTTTATTGTTCTTGCTTAATCTGCACAGCCTCAGAGGCGTCTGGATTTATACGCATGTTCTGGCGCAAGATATCTGTCTGGTTTATCTGCTGACGAGCATTTGTTTTACTCTCTTTAAAATATTCAATAGACAGCATTTTGCCGTGCAATTGCTGGCACAGATAGCGTGGGATATTTTTATTATTTCCCTGATTTATATTGGCTCGGGCGGTGGTAAAGGTGGATTAAGTGTCCTATTTTTGTTTCCGCTCGCTGGTGTTGCTATTCTGACGCCATTGTTATGGGCATTTTTCTTTTGCTCCATCGTCAGTTTGTTGTTATTAATTGAAGGTGCTTACCGGTCATTTGAGTTAAATGACGGCAATATCATCTCTCAGGCGGGTCTATTCGGCGCCTCTTTTTTTGCTGTGGCCTACGTCGTCAATCGCTTGGCTAGCAATTTAATCAGCCAAGAAAAATTAGCAACACAACGCGGTAACGAGTTGGCAATGCAGCAGGCAATTAATCGGCTTGTGATTGCTGACATGGGGGACGGTGTACTTGTTCTGGACCATACTGGTCGACTGTTTGAAATTAATCGCGCTGCTGAACGTATGCTCGGTGGAAACTTAACCAAAGATATGATTGGGATTAAGCTATCTAACATTGTTGCATTACGAACATTGATGGAAGCATTGTCTGACATGCATACGCATCAGGCTGAAAATGCCATTGGGCTCAACGAAGATAACACCACCTTTGTATCGATTCCTTGCTACGTAGACGATACTAAAACGATGCTCAAACAGAGTATAGAAAGCAGTAGTTTTGGTGGCCGTAATGAACGCCAACAGTTCGTCACGCACCTGAAATTACGTGTGATGTTAGTGAAAGATGTCAACGTATCGAAGCGCAATGAGTCCGCTGGCGAATACGTCATTCTCTTTATGCAAGATGTGTCCGATATTGAAAACCAAGCACAGCAGCTAAAATTGGCATCGATGGGGCGGCTGACGGCGAGTATTGCGCACGAGGTACGCAATCCTTTATCCTCGATTTCTTATGCAGCTTCGTTACTCAACGAAGATATCGAACATATCGAAGACAACAAAATTCAGGCAAAGCGCCTACTTAAAATTGTCGATGATAACGTTACTCGCCTCAATCAGTTGATCGAAGATATTCTCAAATTATCGCGTAAGGCGCGCAATGATATTGCGCCATACTCATTGATGAGTGCCGTTACAAAGTGCGTACAGGATTTTGTTGAGACGCAAAAGTTGCAGAGTGATCTCATTGTTGTCAGTCAGGACATTGATTTTCAGGTTCGTTTTGACCCTGGACATTTGATCGAAATTATCACCAATCTGATGTCGAACGCCGTACGCTATGCCAGTGGCAGACCCGCCAGTATCCGTTTATATGCGTTTTTAAATGGCGCTGGTCGTCAGGAGTTACATATCCAAGACGATGGGCCACCGATCAGCTACGATGTCAGAGCGCATCTATTTGAGCCGTTTTATACTACCTCAAGAATGGGAACGGGACTGGGGCTGTATATGGCGCGCGAATTATGTTTGAATAACCACGCTTTGCTCGATTACGAATATCGTCTGGATCATGATAGTCCAGAACCAAGTGGCAGGTTTGTCATTAATTTTTCTGAATTTAATCCATGACCATGAGTGCTGCAAACACCACGTGCCCCCGGATTCTCGTCGTTGATGACGAAGCGCATCTACGTGAGTTATTGGAAATCACCCTCATCAAAATGGGGCTTGACGTCGATAGTGCTGAGAACCTTGCACAAGCCCGTTCTTATCTGACAAAAAAACCTTATTCACTGGTATTGACGGATATGCGCCTGCCTGATGGCTCGGGTATGGAGTTAGTGGCGGAAGTCAATGCGACCTATAAGAGCACACCTATTGCGGTGATTACCGCTTTCGGCAGTGCGGACAACGCGGTAATCGCACTGAAAGCGGGCGCATTTGACTATGTGTCGAAGCCAGTTGCCTTGGAACAGTTACGTAAGTTAGTGCGTTCTGCGCTGGAGATGCATGAGGTTGCCGTTAAAGGTGCTCAGGTTGTTGAGACGACGCAAATACTACCTGCTTCGTTTTTAATTGGCCGGTCTGAACGTATGCAAACGGTACGTGATCAGATTGCCCGCCTCGCGCGTAGCATGGCACCCGTCATTATTACGGGTGAGTCAGGTAGTGGTAAAGAGCTGGCCGCAAGAGAAATTCATTGCCGTAGTGCGCGTGCACAACAACCTTTCATCGCAGTAAATTGCGGTGCGATACCGGAAGCTCTAATGGAAGCGGAGTTTTTTGGTTATCGTAAAGGTGCATTTACGGGAGCCGCGGATGATAGGGAAGGTTTTTTTCAGGCCGCCAACGGTGGCACGCTGATGCTCGATGAAGTTGCAGATCTGCCGCTGGCAATGCAAGTGAAGTTGCTGCGTGCGATTCAGGAGCGGAGCATTCGCAAAGTTGGTGCAACAGCAGAAGAAGCGGTCGATGTCAGGATTGTCAGTGCGACTCACCAAAATTTATCGCAGTGCGTTGCAGAAGGGCGCTTCAGGCAAGATTTATATTATCGTCTTAATGTGATTGAACTCCATTTGCCGCCATTGCGTGAGCGGCTTGACGATATCGGGGACTTAGCAACAGCATTGCTGAGCAAACTGTCGGCTGAGTCAATCCGCATTTCAGAATCTGCATTGGTGGCGTTGTCTGGCTACACGTTTCCGGGTAATGTCCGTGAGTTAGAAAATATTCTTGAACGCGCCATTGCTTTCGCCAACGATGCTTGTATCGAAGTCGATGATTTGGCATTGCAAGGAGCAAAAAAAGTCCCTGTCTCAGCGTTACCACGGATTGACTCTGTCATCGCTGCCAAGTCTGATGAGGCAAAAGAGTTGCTGCCTATATCCACGATGCCCGAGATGCAGATAGAGATGTCGGTACAATTAGGCATCGCCCCCGTTGATGCATTCCCTTGCCCAGCATTTCCGTTTTCTTTGCCTGAATTTCTCGACAGTATCGAATCAGAGATGATACGCAGAGCGCTACAGCAAACCGGACATAACCGCACCCAGGCTGCAGACTTGTTGGGCGTCAGTTTCCGTCAACTACGTTATCAAATCCAGAAATTAAAAATTCAGGAACAGTGATAAACATTCATAAACATTCATAAACATTCATAAACATTCATAAACATTGATAAACAGCGATATTGCGTTGTCATTTGGTCACAATGAAGTGTAGCCGCAACGGCGAACGTGAACAACGATCAAACCTACCCTGCGTGACATCTTTTGGCGTGTCAGATTGAATTTAACGGTGAGACAGCATCCTAATGGTCGGTACCGTGACTTTTTTCGTTAGTGCTCACTTACACCATTTGCTAAGGATTTCTGTGGCTTCTTGAAAGTCAATTCCCCTGACGCTTAATTTTGTAAAAAATAAATTTTTTTTTACACTGAAATAGCGGTTGCATATGGTGTGGTGGGGTACTAGAATTAGGGCTAATCAAAATTTGCGCACTATATGTAGTGGTTTTTTTCTTGTTTTACCTTTCTTGCTTCTTTCTCCCTTTTACATTTGCAATTGATTTAAAAAATAAGAAATAGCATAACTTTTAGCTGGTTTTAGCGGAGTTTAGCTATTTGTAGTGATGCGCAACACCTGATCGTAACCCGTGCGCAGCGATGGTTTGTCCAGCAGACTCGCGGCGTATCAAGATATAACTGACACTGGAGGCTCAATGCACTCTTCAACTGAAACATCAACGACATCCCTTATCGAAACTGGCGTCTTAAGCGGCGTGGCAGGTTCTCCGACTGGTACGACTACAATCAATTATGACGATTACAGAATCATCCGTCGTAACGGTTCCGTGGTTGGATTCGAACCTTCCAAGATCGCCATCGCGATGACCAAGGCTTTTTTGGCAGTCAATGGTGGGCAGGGCGCAGCTTCCGCACGTATTCGTGAATTGGTTGAGCAATTAACATCAACGGTCGTGGCTGCGTTATTGCGTCGTCAGCCGACGGGTGGCACCTTTCACATCGAAGATATTCAGGATCAGGTTGAACTGGCATTAATGCGTTCGGGCGAACACGATGTGGCGCGTGCTTATGTGCTGTATCGTGCAAAACACCAAGAGGAGCGTCGTTTGCAACGCGAAGCACAACATGCATCCCAGGCACAACTGCCAAAGATTCATGTTTTGATCGATGGTGAGCGTGTTGTACTGGAAATCGACAAAGTACGTTCCCTGATTACTGCTGCTTGTGTTGGTTTGGATAAATTGGCGGATGCCGAGGCGATCCTTACTGAAACACTAAAAAATCTGTATGACGGTGTACCCGTCGAAGAGTTACACAAATCGGCAATCCTGGCTGCACGTGCTTTGATGGAAAAAGAACCAGCATATAGCTTGGTCACCGCACGCTTGTTGTTGCATACGATCCGTAAAGAAGTATTCGGTAAAGAAGTGGCACAGCAAGATGCCGCCGCAGAATATGTTACTTACTTCCCACAATTCATACAAAAAGGGATTGCCGCTGAATTGCTCGACTCAAAATTAGCTGAGTTTGATCTGGAACGTCTGGCAAAAGCCTTGGTATCCGACCGCGATCTGCAATTTAGCTACATTGGCTTGCAAACTTTGTACGACCGTTATTTCTTGCACGTTCGTGGTACCCGTATTGAAATGCCGCAGGCGTTCTATATGCGTGTAGCGATGGGTCTGGCGTTGGAAGAAAAAGACCGTAATGGACGTGCAATCGAGTTTTACAACTTGCTGTCGAGCTTTGATTTCATGAGCTCAACACCGACACTGTTCAACTCAGGTACACAGCGCTCACAATTGTCCTCATGCTACCTGACAACGGTGGCAGATGATCTGGCCGGTATTTATGACGCCCTGAAAGAAAATGCGTTGCTGGCGAAATATGCTGGTGGTCTGGGTAATGACTGGACGCCAGTCCGTTCCCTCGGCGCCCATATTAAAGGTACCAACGGTAAGTCACAGGGTGTTGTGCCTTTCCTGAAAGTCGTCAATGACACCGCAGTGGCAGTGAACCAAGGTGGTAAGCGTAAGGGTGCAGTATGTGCTTATCTGGAAACCTGGCACATGGACATCGAAGAATTCTTGGATTTGCGTAAGAACACAGGTGATGACCGCCGCCGTACGCATGATATGAATACCGCCAACTGGATTCCTGATATGTTCATGAAACGCGTCATGGAAAAAGGTGACTGGACACTGTTCTCTCCATCTGACGTGCCAGACTTGCATGATAAATTTGGCAAAGCGTTTGAACAAGCCTATCTTGGCTACGAAGCAAAAGCGGCTTCTGGCGAATTGGAACTGTCCAAGAAAATCCCTGCGCTCGATCTGTGGCGTAAGATGCTGTCGATGTTGTTTGAAACTGGCCATCCATGGATTACATTCAAAGATCCTTGCAACATCCGTTCTCCACAGCAGCACGTGGGCGTCGTTCACTCTTCAAATCTGTGTACAGAAATCACACTCAACACCAATGAGTCTGAGATCGCAGTCTGCAATCTGGGTTCTGTCAACATGCCAGCGCACATGAAAGACGGTAAGCTCGATCACGCTAAATTGCAAAAAACAATCCGTACTGCGATGCGTATGCTTGATAACGTCATCGACATTAACTACTATGCAGTACAGAAAGCACGCGATTCTAACTTGCGTCATCGTCCTGTTGGCATGGGTATCATGGGCTTCCAGGATTGCTTACATATGATGCGCGTACCATATGCATCGATGGACGCTGTGCAGTTTGCTGACACATCGATGGAAGCAGTGTGCTATTACGCTTACCTAGCATCGACAGAATTGGCTGAAGAGCGCGGTACTTACAGCTCATACAAAGGTTCGTTGTGGGATCGCGGCATTCTGCCGCAAGATTCGCTCAAAATGCTGGCGGACGAGCGTGGTGGTTATCTGGAAGCAGATTTCTCCGAAACAATGGACTGGACAGTGGTTCGCAATCGCATTAAACAGCACGGTATGCGTAATTCCAACTGCGTGGCGATTGCACCAACTGCGACGATCTCTAACATCATCGGCGTTTCAGCTTGTATCGAGCCGACGTATCAGAATCTGTATGTAAAATCGAATCTGTCCGGTGAGTTTACAGAAATTAACGAACATCTGGTCCGTGATTTGAAATTGCGTGGCTTGTGGGATGAAGTCATGATCGCAGATCTGAAGTACTTTGACGGTAGTCTTGCACGTATCGACCGCATTCCGGAAGATCTGCGTGAATTGTATGCGACAGCATTTGAAATCAGCCCATCGTGGTTGGTCGAAGCTGCCTCACGTCGTCAGAAATGGATCGATCAGGCACAATCACTGAATATTTATATGGCAGGTGCTTCTGGTAAAAAACTGGACGAGACTTACAAGCTGGCGTGGTTACGTGGTCTGAAAACGACTTATTACCTGCGTACGATTGGTGCGACCCACACCGAGAAATCAACCTCTAAAACAGGCGCGTTGAACGCTGTTGCCGTTGATGGTGGAAGCACTGGTTTTAATGCAGCACCAGCAGCATCAAACGTTGCGGCTGCACCGGAAGCTGAAGGCGCAGCATGCTATCTGCGTCCAGGTGATGCAGGTTTTGAAGAGTGTGAAGCCTGTCAGTAAGCGCTAAATAATGAGCACGGGGCGACCACAGATGGTTCAGCCCCAATGCTCTTTCAGGAATTTTCGTAGTGATATCGCTGAGCGACTTATACGAAAACCAATTTTGTAAGGAATAAATAAATGTTATCTTGGGATGAAGAAGTAGCTCCTGCAGCGCCGGTATTGAAGGCGACTCCACAACCACAACCTGGCGCTGTTAGTGAAGAAGATATTGCGCGTCGCGTTAATGCTGCCGACAAACGTATTATTAATGGTCAGACAGACGTAAATCAATTAGTACCATTCAAATATAAGTGGGCGTGGGATAAATATCTGGCAGGTTGTGCAAACCATTGGATGCCACAAGAGATCAATATGCAGCGTGATATTGAATTGTGGAAAAGCCCAAATGGTTTGACAGAAGATGAACGTCGTCTGGTAAAACGTAATCTGGGATTCTTTGTGACAGCTGATTCATTAGCTGCAAATAATATCGTGTTGGGAACATATCGGCACATCACTGCACCAGAATGCCGTCAATATTTACTGCGTCAGGCGTTTGAAGAAGCGATCCACACTCACGCCTATCAATATATCGTTGAGTCGCTTGGTCTGGATGAAGGTGAAATCTTTAACGCCTACAATGAAGTCGAATCGATCCGTGATAAAGATCAGTTTCTGATCCCATTCATTGATGTATTAACGAATCCTGAATTTAAGACTGGCACAACGGAAGCAGATCAGACATTATTACGCTCACTGATCGTATTTGCGTGCTTGATGGAAGGGCTGTTTTTCTACGTTGGCTTTACACAAATTCTTGCGTTAGGTCGTCAGAATAAAATGATGGGCGCGGCTGAACAATATCAATACATCTTGCGTGATGAATCGATGCACTGTAATTTTGGGATCGATTTAATCAATACAATTAAGATGGAAAATCCACATTTGTGGACCGCAGGGTTTCGCGATGAAATTAAATCGTTGTTTTTGCGTGCGGTGGAGTTGGAATATCGTTACGCAGAGGATACAATGCCGCGTGGAGTGCTCGGATTAAATGCGCCTATGTTTAAAGGATATTTACGCTTCATCGCAAATCGCCGCGCACAGCAAATTGGTCTTGATGCTTTGTTCCCGCAGGAAGAAAATCCTTTCCCGTGGATGAGTGAAATGATTGACCTAAAAAAAGAACGCAACTTTTTTGAGACGCGCGTGATTGAGTATCAAACCGGCGGAGCCCTGAATTGGGAGTAACAAGCTGAAGTCAGCGCCCCGGGTTCCTGAAAAGGAATACTCACGGTTTGCACGAGATGTAAAACTCGAGAGGCCTCACCAAACTGAATGGACAGTCTTAGATTAAATTACTTTGAACTGTTAGTGCCGCAATTCCTGGCTGTGCTGGGTCTTGCGGCTTTTGGTCGTGCTCTGCGGGTTCTGCAAAAAGATACCGACGCCGGCATGTAATGCGGGCGTTTTTTTTGGTTTACCACTTTCATTCAACATATGAAGAGTAAATCATATGGCTAAAGTGCTGCATTTACTGAGGCAATGCAGCAGTTCAGCCGGTGCCGGATTCATTAGCGCAAACAGCAGTCATGTTTGTGCCGATGAATAATCCGCTTGAAAGGATAGAGCGGATTTTAATTTTCACCTGATTTTTTCCATCTCGATCGAAGGAGAAACAAAATGGCAACAGCACCAAAATCGTCCCCAGACGAAGCAGCAAAGAAGCCTGCTAAAAAAGTAGCTAAACCAGCAGCTAAGACAACTAAAGCTGCAGCAAAGCCAGCAGCTAAAGCAACTAAGGCAGCGGCTAAGCCAGCAGCTAAAGCAACTAAAGCAACTAAGGCAGCGGCTAAGCCAGCAGCTAAAGCAACTAAAGCAACTAAGGCAGCGGCTAAGCCAGCAGCTAAAGCAACTAAGGCAGCGGCTAAGCCAGCAGCTAAAGCGACTAAGGCAGCGGCTAAGCCAGCAGCTAAAGCAACTAAGGCAGCGGCTAAGCCAGCAGCTAAAGTAACTAAGGCAGCAGCAAAGCCAGCAGCTAAAGTAACTAAGGCAGCAGCAAAGCCAGCAGCTAAAGCAACTAAAGCAGCAGCTAAGCCAGCAGCTAAAGTAACTAAAGCAGCAGCAAAGCCAGCAGCTAAAGCGACTAAGGCAGCAGCAAAGCCGGCAGCAAAAGCAGCGAAGGCAACCAAAGCCGTAGCGAAGCCAGCAGCTAAAGCAGCGAAGGCAACTAAAGCCGTGGCTAAACCAGCAGCTAAAGTAACTAAAGCAGCAGCTAAACCAGCAGCTAAAGCGACTAAGGCAGCAGCAAAGCCAGCAGCTAAAGTAACTAAGGCAGCAGCAAAGCCAGCAGCAAAAGCAACTAAGGCAGCAGCTAAGCCAGCAGCAAAAGCAACTAAAGTAGCAGCTAAGCCAGCAGCGAAGGCAACTAAAGTAGCGGCTAAGCCAGCTGCGAAAAAAGCAGCAGCTAAACCAGCGGCAAAAAAAGCGACAGCAAAAGCAGCGACACCTGATGCTAAATCAGTTGTTAGCGCCAATGCAGCATGGCCTTTCCCTACAGGCAATCGTCCAGCATAATTGTCGATATGCTTTGACGCCTGATTGAATTCAGGCACAATACCCACTGCGTGATTCGTCACCCGGTGGGTTTTTTTTTAAGGACAACTTGTGCTGCGCGATATTTTATCTTTTGTTATTGATACGGTAACTGGTCTGTTAGCTGGTTTTTTGTTGCTGCGCTTCTGGATGCAGGTGCAGCGTGTCAGACCGCCGATTGGTTTGGCGCAGGCCATTTTTCAATTAACCGATTGGATTGTGCATCCTATCCGTCGAGTTGTACCTGGCTTTCGAGGTTATGACTGGGCGAGCTTGATTGCGGTTTTCTTAGCGGCGTTCGTATCGATCGCCATCGACTTTTGGTTGTTGGCGCGATTCCCTATTGTGGTGATCGCAATTCTGGCGTTGTTTCGTGTTATTCAATGGATCGTCTATGGTCTGATGGCCTTACTGCTTTTGGAGGCGATATTTAGTTGGGTGAATCCACAGGCACCCTTTGCGCCGTTTATCCGTGCGTTAAATAGTCCAGTGCTTTCACCGCTTCGTAAATTTGTGCCACCGTTCGGCGGACTGGATTTCTCGCCAATGGTGGCACTGATCTTGTTGCAAGTCATCAATCGTGTACTGTCTGCGCTGCAAGAGGAATTGCTGACCAAGGTGACTTTTTTTTGATGTAGCGTTAGGTCAGTTCAGGAGGTGATGTGGACTGCCGAACGATTAATTGTGATCTGAGCATTTCACGTCGCATCGGTGCTTCTGGGTGGGCAATGCGGTCGACTAAGATCTGCGCTGTCAATTGACCAATAGCGTGCTTTGGCTGGGAGATGGTGGTGAGTGGTGGCGTACTGAAAGAAGCCAAAGCAATATCATCATAGCCAATCACTGACAGTTGCTGCGGAATCTTTACATTGACTTGATTGGCTGCGCAGATACCACCGATCGCCATCAGATCATTGCTGGCAAAAATGGCCGTTGGTCGGTCTTCTTTGGAAAGCAATTCTTGAAAGGCGTTAAATCCTCCCTGACTCGTAAAGTCACTGTGAATCAAGTAGGCTGGATTAAAACTGATTTCCGCTTCCTGTAGAGCGCGAAGATAACCTGTGACCCTGCCACCACTTGGCAGTAAGGTTTCTGGACCTGCTACACAGGCAATTTTTTTGTGTCCCAGTCCGAGCAGATAACATGTGGCATCGTAGCCGCCTTGTACGTGATCCGCTTCAATCAAATCAGCAACAACACCTGCTACTTCACGGTCTACCAGGACTTTAGGAATACCTTCGTTCGCTAATAGTTCGGTCAGATCTTCATCCGTGCCGGATGACACCAGAATCAGTCCGTCTATCCTTTTTTCCATTAATACGCGGATATAAGCGGCTTGCTTTTTCGGGTCATCATAAGAGTTACATAAAATGATGTTGTACCCGAGCTTGAACGATGCATCTTCGATGCCTTGAATTACCTCCGCAAAATAGGGATTGGAGTTATTCGGAATCATCATTCCCAAGGTATGAGTACGGTCATTTTTTAAACTGCGAGCGACTGCGCTGGGGATGTAGCGGAGCTCCTGAATGACAGACAGTACTCGCTCTCGCGCATCTTCGCTCACGACGCGCGTATTATTGATAACATGAGAAACGGTCGTGGTGGAGACCCGGGCTTTTTCTGCGACTTGCTTCATTGTTGCCATAAAATTCCTGCCTTTCTGTGGCTAGATTATGCCGTAGGAACGACGAAGCGGTTAAATTTTTTGCATAAGTTCTTTGACTATTCGTCGGTTAAAGGTGTTAGCTCAGCATATCTTTGCGCTAGAGCAGGTTACACTTCAGATGGGGCAATAGGTACTTCAGAGTGCCTTATCTTTGAGATAGGAAAAGCGGTATGAATGATCTTCTTATACGCAATGCAAATTTAACCGATGGTAGAACCGGAATAGACATCCTCATCCGGCAAGGACGCATTGAGAGTCTGGATCGGCAGATAGACGCATCGGGCTTGCCCGAATTAGATGCCCAAGGAAATCTGCTGACCACTCCCTTTGTTGATGCGCATTTCCATATGGATGCGGTTCTCAGTTATGGTTTGCCAAGAGTAAATCAATCGGGCACCTTATTAGAAGGCATTGCTTTGTGGGGTGAGTTAAAGCCGACGTTGACACAGGAGGCATTGATTTCGCGGGCAATGCAATATTGTGAGTGGGCTGTTGCCAAAGGCTTGCTGGCAATACGTTCGCATGTTGATGTGTGTGATGATCGCTTGCTTGCTGTCGAAGCATTGTTGGAGGTGAAACGTCAGGTTGCGCCCTATCTCGATGTGCAATTAGTCGCTTTTCCTCAGGATGGTTTGTTGCGCAATAAAAATGCGTTGAGCAATTTGCAAAGGGCGATTGCCATAGGAGTTGATGTCGTTGGTGGTATACCGCATTTTGAGCGAACCATGGCCGATGGTGCGGAGTCAGTTCGCATCTTGTGCGAGTTTGCAGCAGAAAAGGGCTTACGGGTGGATATGCATTGCGATGAATCGGATGATCCACTTTCACGTCATATCGAAACATTAGCGTTTCATGCGCAACGGTTAGGCTTACAAGGACGGGTTGCTGGCTCGCATCTGACGTCCATGCATTCGATGGATAATTATTATGTTAGTAAGTTACTGCCGTTGATTCAGGAGGCAGGTGTCGCGGCGATTGCGAATCCGCTGATTAATATTACCTTACAAGGGCGACACGATAGTTATCCAAAACGTCGCGGTATGACCAGGGTGCCAGAGATGATGGCAGCTGGCATTGATGTCGCATTCGGTCATGATTGCGTGATGGACCCATGGTATAGCCTCGGTTCTGGAGATATGTTGGAGGTGGCGCACATGGGACTACATGTCGCTCAAATGACGGGGCAGTCAGCGATGCGTCAGTGCTTTGATGCTGTCACTTCTACGCCTGCCAGAATCATGGGATTAGAGCACTATGGGTTGGCGCCAGGATGTTATGCTGACTTTGTGATTCTGGATGCAAGTGACGCGATAGAAGCACTGCGCTTACGTCCGGTACGACGATATGTGATACGTCGCGGAAAAGTGATCAGTGAAACGCCAAAGCCGGTTGCGACACTTTCCTTACCAAGAGGGCAGTTTGCGGTGGACTTCAGAACATCGTAATGATATTGATTGAATCAAGAGTGGATGAATAATAAAGGGCTGACGAAGAAAGCTTACTTCGTCAGCCCTTTGAATTAACAGTCAGATCTTAGGACTGAATGTGGATATTATGTTGATATTGACTGCGATCCTCAGAGTTGCGCAAATGCTTGTTTTGCAGCAGCAATGGTCGCTTCAATGACAGCGTCGTCATGTTGAATAGAAACAAAGCCAGCTTCAAATGCGGAGGGAGCCAAGTAGACACCGGCATCCAACATCAGATGGAAGAAGCGATTGAACTTTTCTTTGTCCGTTGCCATCATTGCAGCATAGGATGTCGGCACTTCAGCCGCAAAATATATCCCAAACATTCCACCAACGGCATCTGCACAGAACGTAACACCTGCTTCTTTAGCCGCTGCGCTTAAACCGTCGACCAGCTTGCGTGTCTGTGCGGTTAATTTTTCATAGAAGCCATCTTCCTGAACGATTTTTAATGTCGTCATCCCGGCGGCAACTGCAACAGGATTACCCGAAAGAGTGCCGGCCTGATAAACGCCGCCCAGTGGCGCCATGTGACCCATCAGATCAGCCCGTCCGCCAAACGCCGCTACTGGTAAGCCGCCACCGATGACTTTGCCCATGCACACCAGATCAGCCTGAACCTGATACAAGGCTTGTGCGCCGTGCAGTCCAACGCGGAAGCCACACATCACCTCATCAAAAATTAATACGCTGCTATGCGCGGTACAAAGGCGTCGCATGGTTTCTAAAAATGCTGACGTGGCACGAATCAGGTTCATATTTCCTGCTACTGGCTCGACAATCACACACGCAATCTGATCGCCAATAGAAGCAAATACTTCTTCCAGTTGCTCACAGTTGTTATAGTCAAGAACCAGCGTGTGCTTACTGAAATCCTCAGGAACACCTGCTGAAGTAGGATTGCCAAACGTCAGCAAACCGCTACCTGCTTTGACCAACAAAGAATCGGCGTGTCCGTGGTAGCAACCTTCGAACTTGATAATTTTGTCGCGCTTGGTAGCGCCGCGCGCTAGGCGGAGTGCGCTCATGGTCGCTTCTGTTCCGCTCGATACCAGGCGTACTTGTTCAACGCCTGGAACCAGTTTGCAGATTTCTTCTGCCATCAGAACTTCACCTTCGGTCGGCGCACCGAAGCTTAAGCCACGTGCCGCGGCGGTTTGCACTGCGCTAACCACTTCCGGATGCGCATGACCGACAATCGCCGGACCCCAGGAGCCGATATAGTCGATATAACGGCGATCGTCTGCATCCCAGAAATAGGGACCGCTGGCACGACTGATAAAGCGTGGAGTTCCACCCACTGAGCGGAATGCACGGACCGGGGAGTTGACACCGCCCGGAGTCGTTTTTTGCGCGCGGGTAAAGAGTATTTCGTTATTATTAGTCATATGGTGCGATCAGAGTATAGGTGTGAATGACGAGGTGCCAGAGACGAACATTGTCGGGATCGGAATCGGGCAGTTGCACGCATCTCACGTCGATGTAGCTTTGTTGAAATGGTGTTCTGCCGTGCCTGTGCTATGTATCTTCTCTTGCCCAAAAAAAACGATCAGGAATAAGTTTCCCCATTCCTAATTGCTGCGCATGCGCGATCGTTGCCTGAGCAAATTCTTGCGCTTCGAGTACCGCTTCGGGAATTTCCAGTCCATTCGCCATCAATGCTGCAATGGCTGCCGAGAGCGTCGTACCTGCACCGGCAAACGAACCCGGAATCCGTGGCCAGACATCCCTTCTTACGATGCCTGACTCATTGAACAGCGTATTTGCAACTTCTCCGTTCGTGCACGGAGTGCCTGTGACCAGCACATACTCACATCCTGAATCAATCAATGTCATGGCATCTGCGGTCAGATCTTCGCTGTCAATATTTTCCTTCCAAGTTTCTGACAGTCTTGATAATTCGACCGCAGAAATTAATAGCAACGTTGCTTGTGGAATAAGTAATTCGCGAATAGCCAAAGTTAAATCTTCAGCATCACTTATTTGTTCGGTGACAGCGCTGTTAAATGGATCCAAGATTAACGGCATTTCAGGATAATCTGAGACGATCTCGGCAATCGTTGTTACATTGTCTACACTTCCGATCTGACCAATTTTGATGGTTACAATCGGCATGTCCTCGAGTATAGTCCGTGCTTGTTCGTCTACTAGATCGGCGTCTAATGGATGTACGCTATCAACTTGTGCTGTGTCACCGGTAAGGATGGCCGTGACGATCGGTAGTCCATGGCAGCCCATGGCCGCAAATGAGGCGAGATCAGCGAATAGGCCAGTGGCAGTCACAGGGTCTGATGCACCGAAACTTAGAATGAGCGGAGAAATTTGGTTTTGCACGTTGGGTAGATTAATATAGCCAGCTTTAATAGATTTGTATCGTTTCAAATGATGGGATTAGCGTTGTTTTTAAAATCTCATTCATTAGTTCTAATATTTTACTTGATTGAAGGGTTTTAGTCGTGAGTGATAACACTGGTAACCAACAGCAGTTTACAACATGGATGTGTTTAATTTGTGGATGGGTCTATGATGAAGAACAAGGTTTGCCCGATGAAGGAATTCCGCCAGGGACCCGTTGGCACGATGTTCCAATGAACTGGACCTGCCCTGAGTGCGGTGCGCGTAAAGAAGATTTTGAAATGGTTGCGATTTAACCGCGGATTTGCATTTTTTTGTTTTTATTAAATGTTTATTCACGGAAAATAAGCGCCGATACATAATTTTTTGCTACAGTGCTGAATCGAGATAATTCTGCTGAAAAGAGATGATTTTATGTCAATAGTGGCGGGCAGCGAAAACCTGAAAATCATGGTGATTGACGACAGTAGTACGATTCGTCGATCGGCTGAGATATTTCTTGGGCAAGCCGGTTATAAGATCGTATTGGCCGAGGACGGTTTTGATGCCTTGGCAAAAATCAATGATTCTCATCCGGATTTGATTTTTTGCGACATTTTGATGCCGCGGTTGGATGGTTATCAAACTTGTGCGCTGATTAAAAAAAGTGCGAAATTTCGCGATACGCCCGTCATCATGCTCTCATCTAAAGATGGGTTGTTTGACAGAGCGCGCGGCGCGATGGTGGGGTCAGACGAATATCTGACCAAGCCTTTTACAAAAGATAGTCTGCTGAAAACTGTGCGGAATTACACTTCCGATGTGCATAGTAAATAGTTCAGTTTTACGTGAGATAGGAAAAAAATGGCTATTCAGAAAATTTTAGTAGTAGATGACTCCCCAACGGAGCGCTATTTCCTGACTGATGTTTTGGTAAAGAACGGTTTTTCTGTATCAACCGCAGAGAGCGGCGAAGAGGCATTGACCAAGATCAAAGCAGATAAACCGCAATTAATTTTGATGGACGTGGTAATGCCAGGTCAAAATGGTTTCCAGATTACGCGTGCAATCGCGAAAGATCCAGAAACCCAAGACATTCCCGTTATTATTTGTACCAGTAAAAATCAGGAAACAGACAAAATCTGGGGCCTGCGTCAGGGCGCGCGTGATTATCTCGTTAAGCCAATTGATCCGCAAGAATTGTTGGCAAAAATCGCTGCTCTAGGTTAAAGATAATGATCTACCTGCGCTTATTGAGCAGGTAGATGTTTTTGCGTGACTATTTTTAGAAATTCCCGGATAACTTCATGACCCAGAATTTGAGTGACGCTGTGACGGCTAATCAGGACGTTAGCAAACCTGACAGCGGTGTGCGACGCACCCGTTTGCGTGAGTTTCAGGCGCAGTTGGTTGAGCGTATGCAAGCGGCTCAACGAGGCGAGTTTGTTCAGGTAAATCAATTGGGCATTATGGTCGGGCAAGTACGTTATTTGCTTGAACTGCGTGAGTCCGGAGAAATTGTCAGTGCGTCATCGCTGACGACTGTGCCCCTGACTAAAGATTGGTATGTTGGCTTGGCGAACATCCGGGGAAACTTAACAAGCGTCGTTGACTTACCTCGGTATCAAGGCCGTGATATGACGCAACTCGATAGCAGTTGTAGGATTGTCGCGTTTGCCTCAGTTTTAGCATTTAATAGCGGATTACTGGTATCCCAGGTGCTCGGCTTACGTAATATCGCTGAAATGGAAGAAGTCACTTCTCCAGAAGATACGTCGGATATACCTGCCTGGGTACAGAGTCAGTACCGTGATCGTGAAGGGAATGTCTGGTATAAGCTCAGCCTGGCTGCACTCGTACAAGACCAGGGTTTTTTACAAATAGGTTTATAGTCAGATTGCATTTCAAGCAACACTAAAAGCTTGTCACTCGTTTAGGAGACTTAGTAATGGAATTTAAGCTACCGTTCTTGTCCAAAGGGAAAGATGATCCGGAAATAGACGGGGCAGAAGTTGCGGCAAGGTCGTTCGGTCATGTTGATTCCACGCAGGTTGAAGAAGCGAACAACATCAAAACCCTGAGTCCTGAACCGGAAACTACTACGGCGCCGCAGCGGATTGAAGCGGTTGTCGCCCAAGATCAACGCGCAGATGCGACCTTCATTGGTGACGCACTGGAAAAAGGCGGCGATATCCGTTTGCCAATTATTGGTAAAATGTCCCTGCAACAGCAGATGCGTGTCTTGTCGATGACGATGGGCTCAGCATTGTTGGTGGGCGCGTTCTTTGTTTGGCTCAATGCGAGTCAGTCTGCCCTGATTTCGACGCAGGTCCAGATTTCGGGTGACATGTTGATGCACTCACAACGTATCGGTAAAGCTGCACCGAATGCGATTCAGGGTAACGTTGAAGCCTTTAAGCAATTGGAAGATAGTCGTAAAGAGATCAATTCCGATTTGAACATCCTGCTCAAAGGTGGTACCTATCAGGGGCGTAACGTTGATAAAGCCAGCTCCGCCCAGGAAAGTGCGTTGCTCGATACATCAAAAACGTGGCAAAACTCGAACAAAGCGGCTGAAACTATCTTGGCGCGCCGTAAAGAGCTGACAGGCTTCGGTGAAACGCTGCAAAAACTGAATTCTTTATCACCAGTCCTATTGGAATTGACCGAACAAATTTCAACCTTAAAAGTACAAGGCGGTGGTTCAGCACGTGAAATTTCTGCATCGGGTCAGTTAGTTATGTTGACCCAGCGTCTGGGGCGCAGCGCGAATGAATTCTTGACTTCTGAGGGTGTTAATCCTGAAACGGCTTTCTTGTTGGGCAAGGACACAAATACTTTCCGTGATCTCGTTGATGGTTTTCTCAAAGGTAGTGATGTGTTGCGTCTGGCGATGACCAAAGATGCGGATACGCGCGATAAGCTGGAAGAGTTGCAAAAATCCTTCGAAGACTATCGTGCTTCAGTATCAAGTATTTTGGGTAATCTGCAGAATTTTATTGCTGCCAAACAATCCGAACAGTTAGTGTTTACTGAGAACGAAGATTTAAAAACGAAATTTGCAAAACTGCAAAAAACGTACACGTCAGAGCAAGATTCGATCAGTTTGACGTTCTGGCTGTTACTGTTGTCTGGTGCGATCGCGCTGTTGGCCGCGGTAGGTATCGCCTTAGTTCTGCTGCAAGATAGTCGTAACCGAGCAAAAGAAGCGAATGAACGTCGTCAGGAAGCTGCCTCACAGATGTTGCAAGCGCAAAAGCAGGAAGAAGAAGCAAAAGCTGCTAATGACCAGAATCAGGCCGCGATTTTGCGTCTCATGAATGAGTTACAGGAAGTGGCGGATGGTGACTTGACTGTGCAAGCAACGGTTTCTGAAGATATTACCGGCGCGATTGCCGACTCCGTTAACTACACGGTGGAAGAGTTGCGCGGACTGGTTGGTCGCGTTACCAAGACAGCAGAGCAGGTTACTTCAGCGTCGAACGAAGCGCAGGATATTTCTAACAACCTGCTGCAAGCATCGGAACAGCAATCCCGTGAAATCACCGACGCTGGTCAGGTTGTTCTGACGATGGCGGCAGAAATTACAGACGTCTCCCGTTCAGCGAATGAGTCAGCGGAAGTTGCGCGTCAGTCGGTCGCGGCGGCAGAGCAGGGTGCGCATGCGGTGGAAGATGCGATCAAGGGTATGAACGAGATTCGTGAACAGATTCAGGAAACGTCTAAGCGGATTAAGCGACTGGGTGAATCTTCCCAAGAGATTGGTGAGATTACTGAACTGATTTCTGACATTACCGAACAAACCAACGTACTGGCGCTCAATGCTGCGATTCAGGCCGCGTCAGCGGGTGAAGCCGGACGCGGGTTCTCGGTCGTTGCGGAAGAGGTGCAGCGCTTGGCGGAACGTTCAGCTGAAGCGACAAAACAGATTGGTGCGTTGGTACGTACGATTCAGACCGATACCCATGATGCGGTTGCCGCGATGGAAAAATCAACGCAGGGTGTGGTTGAAGGAGCACGTTTGTCGGATGCGGCTGGTACTGCGTTGTCGGAAATTCGTAGCGTTTCTAACCGTCTCGCAGAACTGATTCAAGGTATTTCTCTTGCTACTGAACAGCAAGCGACATCGGCGAATGGCGTTGCTCAAAATATTCAACACATTTTGACTGCCACCGAGCAAACGCAAAACGGTACGCAACAAACGGCAGACTCCATTAGGCAATTGGCTATGTTGGCGGAGGAATTGAAAAACTCCGTTTCACGTTTCCGTGTGGCTGCCTGATTTTCAGTTTTTGGAGCCTGGTATAGCGGTTCCATCCTATGTCGAGACGATGAACCGTGTTTCATCGTCTCTTGAGTTTGCGGAGCACGAATGACATCCGATTTTTCCAATTCGTCACATCTGCCTCAGGATCAGTTTGATACTGGACCACTGTCCTGGGTGATGGCGGAAGTGCGTGAAGCAGTGAACAGTGGTGGCAAGATGCTGAAAGATGCACTTGCTCAGGATGCTGAAGCCAGATCAACCTCCATTTTCCACGCTAAAAGCTATTTGCATCAGGCACACGGTGCATTGCAGATTGTCGATATTGATGGTGTTTCTGTCGTTACAGAAACCATAGAGGAATTACTAGAGCACCTACAATCGGGGCAATTAGAAATGACGACGACCAACGTCGACGTGATTCTTGATGCATTTCATGCCGTGTTGCGTTATCTGGAAGATTTATTATCCGGCGCTGCCCATCAGCCAGTCAGACTTTTTCCCTATTATCGCGCCCTACTAGAATTAAAAGGTGCGGAACGCATCCATCCTGCCGATCTGTTTTTTCCGGCATTGGTGTTGCAAAATAAAGTGCCTGAATTAGCTGCAAAATCGACTAACGCGCCGGCTTCGTATACTGGTCAGCGTCAGAAATTTGAAAAGTTGCTCCTCACCTTGTTGACCAACAAGGATAAAGATCAGCAGCAGGATGCAGCGCAGTCGATGCGGGATGTTGTGCATGAAATTGGTATCACTCAGACAAATGCCCAGTCCAAAGCCTTTTGGGCCGTTATGTGCGCGTTTGCTGAAGCTTTCGCTCATGGCAGTATTGATGATCAACAATATGCGAAGCAGATTTTTGGTCGTATTAATCTACAAATTCGTCGTTTGGTCGAGGGAGTTACCACCATCCCTGAGCGCTTATTGAGAGATGCTTTATTTTTTCTTGCTCAAGCGCAGTCAACGACCCCATTCGTTGAAAGTATTCGTCAAGCATATCAACTTGATAACAAAATTCCCGTCGATTACGATCAGAAAAATTATAGTCAGATTGCTGCTGGGGTTCAAAGTACAGCAAAGGAGCAATTATCTGCAGTCAAAAATCTGTGGGGACGTATTGCCAATGGTGAAAATGGTTTAGCGGAGAAGTTTTCGCAAAAAATGAAAGATTTGGCAGATACCGGTGCGGGACTGAATGCGCCTGCCTTGTCTAAGCTTTTGCGTGAGCTAAGTGGTATCGCGCGTCATGTTGCTCATTCAGATGACAGAGAAAAACTGGGGATTGAACTCGCAACAAGCTTGTTATTTGTAGAAACTTCGCTTGATCAGATTTCTCGCTTGCCTGCACATTTTTCAGAACGCGCAGATGAAATTACTGCGCGTCTATTGTCGATTGTTTCTGGCGAAGAGCCACAATCGCAAAAAGCCTGGATGGGTGAAATCTCACGCGAGGCGCAACAACGTCAGACCATGGGTGTTCTCGTCAACGAGATGCAGAGCAGTTTGCGTCAGGTAGAAAAAAATCTCGATGAGTATTTCCGCGACCCTTCTCAACACGGGTCCTTAGCAGCGGTAGAAGGAGTTTTGCACCAGATCGGCGGTGCATTGGCGATCCTCGATCAGGATGACGCTATGCAGGCCGTCGAGCAGACGCGTAACTTGGTCAACACATTTGCTGATCCTATTGATGAGCATGATCAAGAGGCTAGAGATAAGCGCCAGGCCGCACAACATAAGGTTGCACAAAATATCGGTGCATTAAGTTTCTTCATCGAAACCTTACAGGCGCAGCCTGACTCGGCCAGAAAAAAATTCAGCTTTGATGCAGATGCAGGAATTTTCTGCTCTAATCTCCTTGAAGCGGCGGCCCATAAAGAACTGTTGCCAACGGTTGATGAAGTCCTCAGTCAAGTTGATGTCCACGAGACATCAACTGAGAGCGTACATCATAATGCCGTCGCCACCGCTGAAGAGGAGCTCGTCCAGCAGCAGCAAGAATCAGCACGTTTGGCAGTTTCATTGTCTGAACATCCGGACGATAAGGATATTGAGGCGCAACTTAAAGACTCTTTAGAATCAGAGCGATCTGTTGCCACCTTGCTTGACGATACGACTGCCAGCGAGCGTGCGAAGACAGCGATTGAATTACTGAATAAAACGACGACTGAGCACTCCTCCGAGCGTTCCACCGAGAATCTGCAGCACATCGTTGCCGCAACTGGTTCCGTGAATGGACATCAGTCACCTGTAGTTGACCTTGCATTGCCTCAGAGTGACGAAGCGATTGATGCTGAACTCTTAGAGATATTCCTGAGTGAAGCTGAAGAGGTATTGGCGTTTGTACAGAATATTCTGCCTTTATCTAAACACGATAGCGAAAATCAGGATTACCTGACCAGTCTACGCCGCTCCTTTCACACCTTGAAAGGCAGCAGCCGGATGGTTGGCCTGAATGTGTTTGGCGAAACTGCATGGAATGTGGAGCAGGTGATGAATCTGTGGTTATCTGAATCACGTTCGGGTAATGAACATTTGTATGGATTGCTGGAACACACCGCAACCGAAATGAGCTTGTGGGTTGAAGAGCTCAAGCAGCACGGTCACTCTTCCCGTAATGGTGACGCCATTATTGAGGCGGCACAACGTTTGAAGGCTGGTGATGATTCTCAGCCTATCGCTGCTGAACCTGTATCTGCCGCAAAAAGTGAAGATGTCGTTCACGACATGTCAGCGGAAGAAGACCTATCTCATATCGCTGACAC
This sequence comes from Undibacterium sp. RuRC25W, assembly GCF_049339825.1. Taxonomy (NCBI): domain Bacteria; kingdom Pseudomonadati; phylum Pseudomonadota; class Betaproteobacteria; order Burkholderiales; family Oxalobacteraceae; genus Undibacterium; species Undibacterium sp. RuRC25W. Next base: position 80,165 of record NZ_JBMPPD010000017.1, read on the forward strand.
GCTTTCCGACTATGGCACTGAGTCAGAGACGGTCATTGCGCATAATTCAGTGTCCGAACACACAGGCATGCTGCCTACGCTTGATACCAGCATTGATAAACTCGCAGTGACGGCAGTCAGCAAAGAAGAATACACTCCTACTGATATTGGGCTCGATAATCTGCGTTTTGATCTCGACGAATCTCTTGTAACTTCAGTACAGTCAGCGCATATTGATTCCCTAAGCCAGTCTGCTACGTCAGAAACGTCAACTGAGCCTGCTGATGCATCTACATCAGCCGCGGATGCACAGACATTCGTTGACAGTGATCCCGGACTTGCAGCGCTGGATGCTCTGGAAGTCGAAGAGTTTAGTCTTGACTTATCACCAACGCCAAGTATGGATGAGCTGCTGGCCGCAGCATTAGGAACAGCAGCCTCGACCTTGCCAGACATCACAGCATCAGCGTCCCATGTTGCACAGATTGATGTGCCACAGAGTGAACTTGATGCGCATTTGGATAGCGCGCATCATGACCATGCAATCGCAACAGAGCTGACTTTAGATCACGTTGTGGACAGTGTATCGGATCACACTTCCGTTGAACATGGCGCTGATGTCCTTGATGTCGCGGACATCAAGGACATTATTGGCTCCACAGAAGTCACCGAGCCGCATGCTGAAACTCCCCCTGAGGAGTCGCTTCAACAACCCGTCACTAGTGCCAAGATTCTGGAGTTCCCGGATCTGATTAAGCCAGTGCCTACACCAACTGTTGACGATAATATTAAGCGTATCGGTGACCTTGAAATCAGTTTGCCTTTGTATTCTATTTACATGGCGGAAACCGATGAGATCGTACGCTTTTTGTCGCAGGATTTTGCTGAATGGCGTCATGAGTCACACCGTAATGTGACAACCCACGCCATTCATGCCAGCCACACGTTAGCTGGCAGTTCTGCGACGGTCGGTTTAAAACCATTGCAAGAGTTGGCACATAGCCTGGAGTTGGTATTGCAGCGTCTCGAACGTCATCCCGTCGTTCTGAATCCACCTGAGTTCGACGTGCTGGAACATGCGCTCGATACGGCCAAACGTATGCTGCAAAAATTTGCACTGGCTGAAATGGCTGCGTATGCTCCTGACATGGTCCGGCAATTAGAGCATCTGATGCAGGAAGTGATTGTTCGTTCTGATGCCGGCGCTGATGAAGAATTCATTACGTCAACCAATGAAAAGTTGGATCTCAATGATTGGTCCGCTGAGTCTGAAGTCACGTCAGAGATGATGCCTGCAACGCGGCCAGAGCATGACCTCACGGCGCAGTCTCTCGTCACGTCAGCACTGCCGGAAATCTTGGATCAGCGTTTGCAAATCAGGGATGATCTCGATCTTGATTTGTTGCCGGTTTTCTTGGAAGAGGGCCAGGATCTGTTGCCAATGGTTGGACAGTTGTTGCGTAATTGGCAGGAAAATCCAAGCGACACAGCGATTCCACAATCGATTGCCCGTCTGATGCACACGATCAAAGGTAGCGCGCGAATGGCCGGTGCGATGGGCTTAGGACAGCATATTCATGATATGGAAACCCGTATTGAGAGTCTGATGCATGTAGGTAGCCAAGTTCGCCAGCCATTGTTGGAAGATTTACTTGCACGACACGATGTCAGTATGCAGCTCTTTGATCGCTTGCAACATCCTGATGCCTATAGCGCTTTGCCCGTCATGCAAGAATCATTAACGGCAGCGCAAGAACTGGATCAGTTCCAGGAAGATCTGGCAGAAAAAGAGAAAGAAACTCTACTACCGACCAATGAGATGGTCAGCCTCAAACCGTTAATGCCACTGAACACGGCAGGACAAAAAACGGTAGCAACCCCAGCAGCGACACCAGTAACACCAATGATGCCTGGTGCGCCAGTCCCACTGGTGCGTGTGCGTGCGGACGTCTTGGATCGACTGGTCAACCAGGCCGGTGAAGTGTCGATTTCCCGCTCACGGTTAGAGAATGAAGTGAGTACCTTACGTGCGTCATTGGGTGAATTGACGGAAAACGTAACCCGTCTGCGTGATCAGTTGCGTGAAGTAGAAATTCAGGCAGAAACGCAAATCACCTCACGCATGGCGCACTCGGCCGATCGTGAATTTGATCCGCTCGAGTTCGACCGTTTTACGCGGCTGCAGGAACTGACGCGGATGATGGCAGAGAGCGTGAGCGACGTTGCCACTGTGCAGACCAACTTAAACCGCACGATTGATGGCGCTGCAACCAACCTGCATACGCAGGCACGTTTAACACGTGAGTTGCAACAGGATCTGATGCGCGTCCGGATGATTCCGTTTGCCAGTGTGTCTGAACGTCTCTATCGTGTTGCTCGTCAGACTGCCAAAGAAATTGATAAGCGGGTGAATCTGGATATCCGTGGCACGAACGTCGAGATGGATCGTGGTGTTCTGGAAAAAATGGTGGGTCCATTTGAACATCTATTGCGTAACGCGATTGTGCACGGTATTGAATCCCGTGAATCCCGTCGTCAGCAAGGCAAAGATGAAACTGGCGAATTGCTGATCGAAGTGCGTCAGGAAGGTAACGAAGTCGTTATCCGCTTTAACGATGATGGACAAGGTCTGAACCTCGTCAGCATTCGCGAAAAAGCGCAGTCGCTTGGTTTGTTGCTGCAGGATGAAACTGTCAGCGATGCTGAAACAGCAAACATGATCTTTGAACCAGGCTTCTCGACCGCGACTGAAGTGACAGAATTAGCCGGACGTGGTGTTGGTATGGACGTGGTACGTTCAGAAGCAGCAACCTTGGGTGGTCGCGTAGAGGTGAGCAGTACGCCAGGAAAAGGTGCTGAATTTACGATCCACTTGCCCCTCACATTGGCCGTAACACAGGTAGTACTGCTGAGCTCTGGTGGACGTACGTTTGCCGTACCATCGGTCTTGGTCGAGCAGGTGCAGCATCTGAAGGCCAATGCCTTGGCGAATGCGTATAACGATGGTGCTGTCATGTGGCAGGATCAACGGGTCTCTATGCATTATTTATCAGCATTGCTGGGTTATCGTGAAGACGTACCTACCGCACAGCAATACACACCGTTGCTGATCATGAAGAGTGGTTCTGAACGCGTCGCTATTCACGTCGATGATATCGTCGGTAATCGCGAGGTGGTTGTCAAAAACATTGGGCCGCAATTGTCTCGGATGGCAGGTATTGCGGGTGCGACTGTTCTCGGTTCTGGTGATATCGTACTCATTATTAATCCGGTGCCGCTGGCACAACGGGTGGAGCATGAGCATGCGCGTCTGGCACAACAAGGTGTTGATTCAGTGAGTGTTGGCGCAGTAGCCGATTTGCATCCGTCGCAGCAACAAACGTCAGTCAACACTGAAGCTGTTCAGGGGCTGCGCACGCAGCATACTGTGATGGTGGTCGATGATTCACTGACTGTGCGTCGTGTAACGCAACGTCTGCTGAGTCGCGAGGGCTATCAGGTTATTCTGGCTAAAGATGGTATTGACGCGCTGGAGCAATTGCAGTCAGTCACGCCAGACATTATGTTAGTTGACATTGAAATGCCGCGAATGGATGGCTTCGATCTGACGCGTAACGTACGCAGTGATGCACGTACCAGTCATATTCCTATCATTATGATTACCTCACGTACTGCGGATAAACACCGTAACTACGCCAAAGAGTTAGGGGTGAATGAGTACTTCGGTAAACCTTATCGTGAGGATGACTTAATGGCTGCGATTGTCCGCTTCATTAGTACGGATCAGCCGGTAAATGTCTAAGCGGTATTGGCACACCATGTACGCTTGAAGTAAAAAAGCAGGGTATTTTGAACTGCACCCCAAAAGTTGGACACCCGTCCTAACTTTTGGGGTGTTTTCATGAGTAAATACACAAAGCAATTCAAACTGGCCGTTGTTAAACGGTATCAAGAAGGTTCAGCGGGTTATCAAGCCG